>JAISRF010000051.1 GCA_031273775.1 Oscillospiraceae bacterium | reverse complement strand
CTTCGCTTAAAGAACTGGCGCAAATCAAAAAAGAATATCTGCGCGTGAAAAACGCCCTTGACGAGGTGGAGGCGACCGGTTACGGAATCGTCATGCCGGCCATTGAGGAATTGACCCTTGAGGAACCGGAAATCATGAAGCAAGGCGGGCGTTACGGCGTCAAGTTAAAAGCGAGCGCTCCGTCCATCCACATGATGAAAGCGGACATTACCACTGAGGTCAGCCCCATTGTGGGGAGCGAGAAGCAGTCGGAGGATTTGGTGCATTATCTGCTCAAGGAATTCGAAGAAAATCCAATCGCCATCTGGGATTCCAACATCTTCGGCAAGTCACTGCACGAACTGGTGAATGAAGGCCTGCACACCAAACTGGGACGTATGCCCGGCGACGCACGCCAAAAAATGCAGGAAACCATAGAACGGGTCATTAACGAGGGCTGCAACGGTTTGATTTGCATTATTCTTTAACACGTTGCGCCCGGGATTGTGAGTTTGTGGGGGCAGGCCGCCGTGCCTGCCCTTTTGATGTTTCATATGGAGACGCGGGCAAAAAACCTGTTTTCGTAGAAGGGGTCATGCCCGGCTATGAAAACGGGTTCTATTTAAAAAAAAAAACACTTGAAAGATTTGTGTTTTTGCGTATAATAGAAGCAGAGAGGATGCTGTCAATGCCAATCAAAATCCCCAATACGCTGCCCGCCAGGCTTACGCTGGAATCGGAGAATATTTTTGTCATGACCGAAACCCGTGCCCGGCACCAGGATATACGCCCGTTAAAAATCGCCATATTAAACCTCATGCCCACTAAAATCACCACGGAAACGCAGTTTCTGCGCCTGCTGGGCAACACGCCGCTCCATGTGGAAATCACACTCCTGCAGGCGGCTACCCACGCGCACAAAAACACGTCCAAAGAGCATCTGTTAGCTTTTTACAAAAGCTTTGACGATGTAAAATACCAGTGGTTCGATGGGTTGATTATTACCGGAGCGCCGGTGGAAAAGCTACCGTTTCCGGAGGTGGATTACTGGGCGGAGCTTTGCCGGATCATGAACTGGTCAAAAACAAACGTTTTTTCCACCATGCACATCTGCTGGGGCGCGCAGGCAGGGCTTTTTTACCATCACGGCGTTAAAAAATACCTGTTGGAACGAAAAAAATCCGGCGTGTACCTTCACCGTTGTCTCGCCCCTTCGCACCCGATTATGCGCGGCTTTGACGACGAGTTTTATATGCCTCACTCGCGCTACACCGGCATTTTGCGGTCAGATGTCGAGCGCGCGGCGGGTCTGGAAATACTGGCGGATTCGCCCGAGGCAGGCGCGGTGGTCATCGCTAACAGCAATTACCGCCGGTTTTACATCACCGGGCATTGCGAATATGACCGCAACACCCTTTTGGATGAGTACAAACGGGATGCGGAAAAAGGTCTGGATATTGAAATTCCGGCAAATTATTTCCCCGCGAACGACCCTGAAACCCTTCCGGTTATGCTGTGGCGTGCCCACGCCAGTTTGCTTGCGAGCAACTGGCTGAATTTTGTGGTATACGAGCACACGCCGTATGATTTGACGGAGCTTTCATCCAACCAACCCTTTGACCCGGAATATTTAAGCTATGACATATAAGGAGAGCAGAGACTTTGTATCTTCATGTCAGCGCTTTGGTATAAAGCCGGGGCTTGCCCGTGTCTCAAAGCTTTTGAAATCTCTTTCTTTCTCCCAAAAGGCAAAATATATTCACATTGCCGGCACCAGCGGCAAGGGTTCTGTTGCGGTTATGCTCTCGGAAATACTGCAAAGCGCGGGGTTCAAAACCGGGCTGTATACCTCGCCCTATGTGCTGGATTTCCGCGAGCGAATTCAGGTAAACGGCGAAATGATTCCGAAAAGCGCCTTTGCCGGTCTGATTGCCCGCATTGCGAAAAAAAACATCCCGGAACTCACGGAATTTGAAACCGTCACCGCTGCCGCGCTCACTTTTTTTGAGGAAAGCGGTTGTGATTGGGTAGTGCTGGAAACCGGACTGGGCGGACGGCTGGATGCGACTAACGTCATAAACCGTCCTGAAGTCACCGTTATCATGCCAATTTCTCTTGACCATACAGACATTCTGGGGGACACGGTGGCGCAAATCGCCGCGGAAAAGTGCGGGATTATCAAATCCGACGGCGTTACGGTTTCCGCCGCGGGTCAGCCGGATGAGGCGCTGACCGTAATCAAGAACACGGCGCGGGCGCGAAATAACCGGCTGATTATTCCCGATGTAACCGCCGTCGCTAACCGGCATTTAAGCATATCCCGCACGGAATTTTCATATAAAAATCTGGCGGTTTCCCTGCCCCTTTGCGGAGAGCATCAGCTTTTCAACGCGCTTGCGGCTTGTGAGACGGCAAAAACGCTGAGCTTGTCGAATGAGGCCATGACCGCCGGTCTGAAAAAGGTGAGATTCCCGGCCAGAGTGGAGTTGCTGAGTGAAACTCCGCCGGTCATCCTGGACGGCGCGCACAACCCCGAAAAAGTTGCGGCATTAATCCGTGCGGTATCTCCGTTTTTGGAACGAAAGGCGGTATTTGTGTTTGGAACTTTGGCAGATAAGGATTATATGTCGGAGCTGGAACTGATTAAGCCTCTGTGCGCCCAATTGATTGCGGTCACCCCACCGGGCGGACGCGCTTTGCCTGCCGCGGTTCTTGCCTGCCGCTCAAGAGAAGCAGGTCTCGGAGCCTGCCGCGCAAGGTCGTACAAAGAGGCGTTGTGCCTTGCCCGTGAAAAATCTCAAGACCAAAATTCCCCGGTCATTATTTTCGGTTCACTGTATTTAGCGGCGGCTCTGAGAAAAAAAGCAATGCAAATTTTCATGTAGGAGAGGCATTATTGCCGCCAGGAGACCCGTAAAATCACAAAACGAGGAACCATGTATGAATATTTTTACCGTTACGCTCAACACCTGCTTCGATCTGACCCTAACCGTGGATACCCTCTCTTTTGACGACGTGAACCGCGTGAGCAAGGAACTGCGGCAGGCGGGCGGCAAGGGAATCCACGTGGGAAAGGTTGCCGGACGTTTGGGATGCGATGTTTCTTGCTGGGCACTGTTGGGCGAGGAAAACCGCGCCGATTTTATGAACCTTCTTGATGAGCTTGAGCCGCCCTTGCAGGTTGTGCCTTGCAAGGGACGCACACGTGAAAATCTCACCATCCGTTACCTTAACCAAACACTTAAAATCAACCGAGACGGATTTCTTGCGGGCAGGAAAGAGCTTTCTTGCCTGTTTGATCTCTTAAAGGTTAACATAACTCATGGAGATATTGTGGCGGTTTCCGGCAGTTTGCCGCGCGGTTGCACCCTTGAAAACGCGGCGGAGTTTCTGGAAAACGTCAAATCGTCAGGCGCGCTTTTAGCGGTGGATTGCGACGCCGTGACCTCCTCCGTGCTTGGCCGTGTGAAACCTTGGGTAATCAAGCCGAATATCCACGAATTCCACAAGCTTACCGGTTTAAGCATACCGGACGAGCCCGAGGAGAGCGATCTTGTGAAAATCAAAAATGCGGCTCTTGAAATCCGATTTGGCGGCACAGAAAACGTGTTGGTTTCTCTTGGCACCGGGGGACTGCTGGCGGTGGGGAAAAAAACCGTTCTGGCAAAGCCGCCAAAGGTTGACGTAAAATCCACAGTAGGCGCTGGAGACAGTGCTTTGGCCGGATATATCGCAGGGTTGGCCGCGGGCAAAAGCTTTGCCCGGCGCGCCGCTCTCGCGTGTGCCTGCGGAACCGCCACCGCTATGCTTGAAGGTACGTTGCTGTGCTCCAGCGAAGAAGCGCAGGAGATTTTGAGCAGAGTAGAACTTAAAGAACTTTAATCATAATGCATTAACCTTTTCCGCCGCGCACGCATATAATAAACTATTTGCGGGCGGATCGTCCGCTTGTGAAGGGTGGAAATCGCATGGTTGTCAGCCCAAATTTGGAAAGCGCCGAATGCGTACAGCGAGACGGCGTAAAACATTTCGAACTGGTTGCGGAACCGGTAAACAGGGAGGTTTTGCCGGAATTGTTCCTAAGCGGGTACGGCTACAATGGTCAATTGCCGGGACCGACGGTTGTGTGCCGCACCGGGGACTGCGTGAACATAAAGCTGATCAACCGGCTAAATGAGCCGACGTCGCTGAACATAAACGGGCTTGACCTGCCCAATGAGTTGAACGGGATTCCGGCGGTGGATTCTTCTCCACCGGTTCAGTCCGGCGAAGCTTTCGACTACCGTTTTATCGTGCGCAACCGTCCGGGAACATATATTTACACAAGCGGAACCTGCCCCTCCCGCCAGCAGACACTCGGCATGGCCGGCGCGTTTATCATCGACGACGGCAAAGGTGGTTGTAATCGGGATTTTGCGCTTCTTTTACAGGAATTTTCCATCGACCAACGCCAAGGACAACTGGGTCAGGGAACATATTCAATCGCGGCTCAGCCTGCTGAAGGCAACTTTTTCTGCATAAACGGTGGCTGCTTCCCGGAAATCGAACCGATTTGCGTAATCCCGGGCGGGGAAGTGCGGCTGCGGCTTTTGAACCTTTCCGGCTGTACCCAGCCCATGAGTCTTTCCGGGCATACCCTGAAAGTGATTGCCAAAGACGGGTTCCGGCTACCGCAACCGGTGTATACCAATACCGTGCCGGTCGCCCCCGGCGAAACCGTGGACGTGGTGTTTG
>JAISRF010000019.1 GCA_031273775.1 Oscillospiraceae bacterium | reverse complement strand
TTGAAAAGTTATTTTCTGCAATAATATCGGGCACGCAGTGAACACTGTCTACTAAATCATATACTCTTTCATAATTTTGCATTTCTAATAATTGCTTTATTTCAGTGCAAATGTTAATTAACAATTGATAGAGTTGCTTATTCTTTAATAGGCAGTGATTTACATAGAAATTATTGTGATATGCGTAATGCCATCGCTCTTGATCCATGTTTTCAATAGAAGCTATTGCTTTACGAATCTGATTATCTTCAAAATCATTATCGTCAAGTTTTAAAACTCGTATGATTTTATCTAATATTTCAACATTCAACTCGTATTGCGGATTGCTCCTAATGATAGCAAGAGCAGCAGATATATCATATAAATCATTTTTAGTTATCATTAATTTGCCTCCATCCTGCCCCAACTGGGTAACCGGGTAATGATTATCTTTTTGCGACAGATTAAATGTCATAAAACAACACCTTTTGCTACTAACTTCCTCCCCTCATACAATTCAAATTCAACGTTTTTCCTAAGATTATCCGGAGCTTTTTTTGACAAATAACTCACCTCTGCTATGGTCTCATATTCGCCTAACGTTTCTTTGTTTTTAACTATAAGGCTCCAATTTTCTTCTGATAAAGATAGAGGCTTACCTATACTTATAATCGGTCCATATTTATCGCCATGCGGAAGAGTTTTTCGTCCCCCTTGTTCTTCTGCTAACCATTTGATTTTTGCTTTATAAGTTTTGCTCATAGATACTCCTTAAAAATGGTTTTTCAGTGAAGCTGAAATTACATTTTTAAATTTCATCATACCAAATAATATTTGGATTTTCTTTACCGCCCTCTACCTCGGTAAGTAGTTTCATCTCAGAGGTATATTCAGAAGTCCTGACGTTTACAAATTTTTTTGGTAAATCCTTATCCCTGATATTGTATTTTTTACTATAATTTAAGATAACAGCATCTTGAAGTCTCAATAATGGCGACAAATCATTATCTTTTATTTTATAATCAGTGGTAAACTCTTCTAAATTGTTGAGGTCGTTTATGAACTTTAAGGATTCAAAGCTATTGATTTTTTTGGCGTTTGTAGTTAAAATTGAAAGACTGACTAAATTTTTTAAATTTTGTATGTATGACAAGTTATCAATCTGAGCACAATCAATGATATCCAATATTTTTAAAGATTTTCCAACATTTTTTATTTCAGATATATTGGTAAGTTTCTTACAATAAATAATGCGAAACCTGTTAATATTTTTAAGCTTTGACAATCCGTTTAAATCAATTAAATTTTTACAAAAATCTAAAACAAGAGTTTCCAAATTGGTTAGAACAGATAGCGTTTCGAGGCTTTTCAATTCCCATTGTGAACAATATAAATGTTTTAATGTTTTTATTTTTGCAAGTTTGTTTGTGTCATTTATTTGCCCATGAATAACTAAAGATTCTATTTCTGAAAAATCATTAAAATCAATTTCTGAAAAGCAGTTATAACTTAATTCTATCCCTTTTAATTTTCTTAGCTTTTGAACCGATTTTAAATTTTCAGCACCACCGGGAATTGTAAGATATTCTATATCGGGAAAAAAAGACAGTAAATCCATATCATTGTCTTGTGACCAAATATAATTTATATTTTCATTTTTCACAAAATCAATGTATCTGTTTCTTTTAAATCCGTCATAAGCATCATCTAATGTAATGCCATCAACGGTTCTGCCCGTAACAGTTCCAAAAAAAGCTTGCGATGTTTTTTTTATAAAATCCATTTTCCCAAAATACATTTTTTCCACCTCTTTATTAATGTTAAAACCAATCAATCAATGTTTTTAATCCTGGACTGTTAATTTTGTTTAGTAATTTAGTTGGCAGTTGTACGGTTGCCATGCTTTGAGGTCCCCCGTATCGATTAATATACATCGCTTCCCGTGCGAGTGCCATTGTTCTATCCGGTGCTACTCTAAATTCGGGTGTCAAAGCCGCTCCAAATTCTTTGCTTCTCTGTGATACGCTCGCAGCCATTCTTGTTTGACCTCCGACGCCGGTATATCTTACTTGTCCCTGTGCATCTCTTAATAAATAGTTTCCTACTTGTTTAGAAGGAGTAGTTGATTTAAGCATTGAAGTAGCACTTGAAGCAGCACGCGTTGCCCCAGCAGCCTGTATACCTTTATAAACCTGACCTCCGGCAATACCTCCTACGAAACTGCCTATACCGGCTCCGAGTTCATAACTTCCTCCCAATCCCTCGCTAATATATCCTCCGGCAAAAGACCCGATACCGGAACCGATCATGCTTGCGCCGATCCCGGCTCCTACACCAGTGAAGCATAACGCCGTCCCGGCTATTATATTCAGCCCGGCAGATATCTGAGAGGCTATTTTGGAATCCACCCCGGCGGCGTCCAGTCCCTTGGACAAAAGCGTTGAACTGCCCGCTACAATCAAACTTACACCTAACGCACCGCCGACACCTGTAGCGCACAAAGCCGCTCCGACCCCAATGGCAGCCCCCGCGCCTATCGCTCCCCAATCAACCGATTTCGCAGCTGTCGCAACCGCTTTTGCCGCCGTGGTTACGGCGGACACGACTGTTTTGGCTGCCGATGTAACGGCGGACGTGACCGTTTTGACCGCCGAAGTTACCGCTGAAGCGGCCTTTTTGAATAAACCGGTTACAGAAAACAACCCACTCGGATCCCAATAGTTGACAGGATCCCCAGCGCAGTAGGCATACCAGTTGATTCCATCCCGGGCCGGATCTTCCTGCGTGAACCGGCCTATTTGCGGGTCATAATAACGGGCGCGCAGGTAGTAAAGGCCGGTGGAGGCGTCAAAATATTCGCCTGAGTACCTGAACGGGTTATTGCTGCCGGCGGCCGTTGTTTCGTTGCCGTAGGCGTCGTATGCAAAGGTCTGGCTGCCGTTTCCGACCAAACCGTGCATGCCGACAACGTCGCCGTGCCCGTTTTTAATGTATGCGCTTGTGTTGGAATTGTCAGCGGTGGCAATAACTCCGCCGATTCCATAATAATAACTCTGATTGTTAATCTCGCCGGCGTCTATGATGATACTGTCGCCGTCCCAAACATGGCGGATGGTATTATACCCCACCCTTTTGGCGATGCGCCTGTTATACACATCATAAGTATAGGCGGTGGTCACCGTGGCATTGCCGTTAAGGGTGTCGGTTGATACAAGCCGGTCAAAAGCGTCGTACTGGTGGCTTTGCGTTACCGTTTGCACATTGTCTTTATCCCGGGTCTTGCTTAACAGATTGCCGTTGCTGTCGTAGCTGTAAGCAAAGCTCTGGCTTCCGTTCACAGAATCAACCTCGGATTGGGTCAGCACATGCTGGGCCGCGTTGTAGGTATATGATGTCTGTACGGTTTGGCCGGTGACATGATCCTGATATGACTTTGTTTTCTGGTTGTCAAAATCGTCAAGAACGTATGACGTGCTCCATTTTTCCGTCTGCCCGGTCTTAAAGGCTTCACCGGTAAGCCGATTAAGCGCATCGTAAGTATAATCGGTTTGGTTGCCGACGTTGTCAGATTTATTGTACAGATTTCCATCAAGCTTATATTGATAAGCTTCAATGAAGTCTGTGGTGTACGCTCCGGCACCGGTTTTGCTTTGTTTGGTGATGCCGGTCACAATCCCCGCCGAATTGTAAGTGTAGAGATTTTTGACCGCGTTATTGTTCCGTTCCAGATTGCTTTCAATTAAACTGCTGTTATCGCCGTACGTGTAAGATACCAGCAACGGGTCAATATCCCATTCGTTTTCTTGAATTTCAATTCCGGAAATCCGACCAAGGGCATCGTATGTGCGTTGCTCAATTTTTCTGTTTATCCAAAAGCTTTGTCCAATATCAATCCATTCGGAAACCGTTATTTGTTGAATGTTTTTTGGGTTGTAAATATAGGTTTTGAGAAAATCAGAATTTATGACGTAGGGCACATTGGTCGTTGTCGTTTCGCTTTGCACCCTGCCCAGCAAATCATAGGTGTACTCATAACTGCCGTTTGCATCGCTTGCCAAAGTGACCCGGCCCAGCTCATCGTAAACCATTTGCTGCGTGATGCCGCCGCCGCTTATGGACGTCTTTCTTCCCAACGCATCGTAGGTTGTCTGTATGGTTTGGTTTTTTCTGGTTATTGTTGAAGTCAGGCGGTTCTTAAAATCATACTGGTAGGTTTCCGGGTTGCCCAAAGAATCAATATACGCCGTGACATTCTGATACTGGTCATACACATATTCAACGGTTGAGAAAATCGTATCCCCATTTGTTATGTAAGTGTCTTTATCGGTAATGGTCAGCGGAACTTTAAGCCCGTTAAAGGTTTTGAGCAGACTTCCCGCAGAATTGTAGCAATATTGGGTATAAAGCGAATTGGACGCGTCTATGACACGCTCGGTCATGGTGAGATTTTGCATCACATCGTAACTGTAGCGAGCAATGCTTTGGGAGGCTGTTTCACCCGGCTTGTGATTGTCCTGCCGGGATTCAATTACATTCCCGTAAACATCATAGTATGTCCACTTTTCGGCATATTGATGCGCTCCGCTGATTGGGTCTACGTCAAACAGCGTTTTGACATGATACGCCCTGTCCAGCGCGTCATACGCGTAGACGGTGTCATTGTTTTCTTCATCATAATTAGTCAGGACACGGCCAAACCCGTCAAGCTCCACACGTGTTGATTTGTTCAGGGCGTTTTTAGTTTCAACCACCCGGCCAAACACGTCGTAAACATAGGTCACGGTGTCGATAAGGTCTCCCGCGCAGGTCAGCGCTTTTCCGTAATCGGAAAATTGGTATTGATCCAGATAATACATATTAGGCTGGTATTCCGTTTGCACGGCAAACATGTTGCCGGCGGCATCGGTGTATTTGACCAACCGCGAATAGGCGGACGCTCCTTTGTAAGTGGTTTCAATCAGCTTTTCACAGGCTGTTCCTTGATACGTTGTGATGGAATAAGTATTCGTTTTCTTGCTTAATAACTGGTTATTCTGGTCGTAAACCGCCGAACTGATAACCCGGTCAAGAAAATCGTATTCGTACTGGACGTATATATACTGGGTTTGAGCGACGTTAGCATACTCATACATTCTGAGAACCCTGTTTCGGTCATCATAAGTGTACTTTCTGATAAGCTCATACTGTTGGGAAGTCTGATTATAACGGTATTCATACTCCAGATTGCCCCACATATCATAAGTGTTCTTCACTTTTGACCCGTCACAGTCTGTGCTGACGACGACATTTTCGAAATAATCAATATCTAAACTGCTGGAACCACCATCAGGCTGTATAACACCTGTTACATTTCCGAGCATATCATATGTGTATTCATATTTGTTAGCTGGAGAACCCTTTGATTCCTCCACCATCCGTCCGAAAATGTCGTAAACAAAGGTGTCCGTGACCGCCGTTTTCGTGCCGTCTTCGTTGATAATAGCGTTCGGAACCATCACGCTGGCCGGATAAATGCCATATTTGGAATCGTAGGTGTAATGCGTGCTTTTGCTGGCTTTCGTCGAGTTTGGATAGCCTTGCAGGTCTATTTCCGACGCGATCATAAGCTGTCCGCCGGAATAAATATTGTCAGCTTTGTTCAGATAATTTTTCACAGAGGGATTCGCGGCGTTAATTGAATAATTAACACTTGAAATGACCTTTTCATTTAGCGGGTCAAAATAATTTTCCGTAACAAGGTAATAATCATTACTTGAATCGGATTTGTATATCCCCGTTTCCACCTTGGCGGGTATGGCCTTATTCGTGCCATAGGTTGATTTTACATGCTCAACGGTGGCGGTAATGGTGGGTGTGCCGTTATTAGTCGAATAGCCTGCCTGTACCTTTTTTTCCGTCAGATTGCCGTAAACATCATACTGATAATCACTTATATTGCAAAGCTGGGTACCGGAACCGTTTCGCCGCGTGACTTCTTTAACCGGTATTCTGTCGCCATACGTGATTTGGGAGGTGCTGTATAGGGTTTGAGAAAACCAGTTGTTTTGAGTTTCATAGATTTCAATGTTGGTGTTTAACCGGTCGTTATTATATTTGTACCGGGTCTTTTTGTTGCCTTCAATAATTTCTAAGCGGTATTGGTTTTGATCTTCTCTAGGCCAGTATTTATTAACTCCCACATCCCAGGCACCCATATGCAAAGGCCATTCAAGACTAGAGATCACACCTGTATTTATGTTTTCGATCAAATACCGGTATTGCTTTTCATTCCGGGAAATTGTTGTATACCCGCCATTATGATCATCTGTGTCTACGGTATTCACTATTGACTTTACCCGGCAATATCCTCTGTAACACGCTTCCGATATTCGCTTACCTGTCCATTCATAATCAATGGATGTCATACTGCTTGTTTGTCTATATCCCAAGTCTCCATTTGGAAATTCAACTAACGTTTGTTCATAAATCGCAGTAAGGGGCGTTGTAACAACAGTAGTATAATAATCGGAATAGCCCGAGACAAACCCGCAAACGGAATAGGCATTATAACCAATTACACATGCAGAAAAATCAGGAATAGAATACGTATAACTAATGTTTTTTATCATATCATTGTCGCTGTTAAAATATATAATTTCAGATATGTTAAAATCATCAAAGAAAAAGTCCTTACACAAATACAACATGACAAGCCTTTGACCGTTCACTTCTCCGGTGTCAACAACCGAAATATCAACGGATTTATTATAATCGCCCAATGTAGTATATGTAAATGTAATTTTCCTTCCGACAGAATCAAGAATGTACGAAACCGTATTGTTTCCATTATAAAATACTCTTATGAAAGAGTCGGCGGTCGCCGCTTCTCTGTTTGCGGAACCGATATATGCGCCTGTTGAATCAAAATAATCACATTTTCCGGTTTTGTAGACGGCCTTCCATTGTGACGAACGGCTTCCGCTGGAAAATTCGCTGCCGCTTACCGAGTAAACTTTAATGTCTTGAAATGAATATCCTTCAGGGGAATAGTAAGAACTTTCATTTTTTAGATTATACTTTTGTCCGTCCGGAAAATGGATAATGTATTTTGATGTTCTGATTTCTATGGAAGGAAATGAATACGCCCAACCCTTTCCCAGATCATACCTGTCGTCATTATAACTTCCGTTTACAATTGATTGCGCAGATGGATTTTCCGGATGAGCTGAACCTATCCAAGCGTCGGTAACGATATAGTAGTAATAATAATATGTCCATCTATCATCATCAAAATGATCAATATTCAGGTAATAGTTATGTAATGAAGGTTCTGAATAGACTGGGGATTGATACAAATAATCAATATTCTCATTCACTTCTACGATTGTCCCATCAATTTTAGAAAAAACATATTCTGTTGTAATATAGTGAACTTGATATACAAGCGTCAGATCATCCACATCTTTCAGATTTCCGGATTGATATGCGTCGTCCTGATCATACCTTACACCCAGCGTTAAATCCAAATTATCTTTGCCCGCTAAAGATAAAAGCTCCTTGCTGTATGTAATTGACCCTTCCAGCTGGCTTACTGACACTTCATTCATATGGTCTGATTGACCCGGCATTTTATATTTGTTATAAGCCATTTTATTTACTGTGCTGTCAGACAAAGCATTAACTTTGCTTTCTCCGAAAAAGAAATTGTTTTCAACTTGCCAGTCGATCAATTGCTGCTCGAAAGCCGACGGCAAAATTGCGTTCTCATCCAAATAATGAAACAGTTCCTCTAACCGTACCCTGTAGTTCAGCGCAATGCTGCGCAGCACGCTTTTCTCAGCGGAATCAAAACTAATATATGGAGCCGAATAGTCTATTGCACAATCACCCGTCACGGCAAGCTCCGCGAATGCAATACCGGTCACTTCCGCTACCGCCAGCGGCCGGGCAAGCTGGGAAACCGTCCAACCGTTCATCAGGGCATCGCAAATACCATTTACAGTTTGTTCAGAGAGGGTTACATTTGAAAGAATATCCCCCAAAGCGGACATTTGCTGTTCAAAAACAGCTATATCATTGTAATAAACGTACAGGCCGTAGATTTGCTCATTGCTTAATCCGGCGTTTTGGGACGCGCTTATGACGATAACCGAATCAATCAAGCCGACCTGTTTTGTGTCCCAGAATTCAAACGCTTCCTTTGAAAATCCGAAGAAATTCGCGGCAATTTCTTTTTCCCCGGAGGAAAGGGAGCCATAACGGTTATGATTCAGCAATATATCGACAATGACCCAATCCGGCGTTTTGCCGATGGATTTAATTACCGTTACCAACCGGGGGGCGGCATCCTGAAGATACCTTAATGCTTTGCTGTTAAGAACCGCTTTGTTTGCGTCCGCGATCTTCAAGCCATTATTAAGCTGATAGCCGTCCTTTACCGCCCTTGAGAGCATAAAAGAATCTATGTCCGAAAGGAGCGAGGCACACAGAGCCGCAATGCCGCTCACATAGGGCGCGGCAAAGGAGGTGCCGCTGAAATCGGAATATCCCCCGGACGCATTGCAAGACTTGACATTTTGGGCCGGAGCATACAAGTCATTGCCGTTATTTGAACTTGTATTTACATAGAGTTGCCCGTCCGCATTTAAGCCGCCGATTGAAATAATATTCGGCAAAGCATACGCCGCCGGGTATACAACATCCTCGTCTCCGCCGTTGCCGGATGCGCAAATAAACACCATGCCACTGTTTTCCATGGCGTCCTTTAAGGCATAATTATATTGGCTGGTGCCCCAGCTGCAATTGATGATTTTTACGCCCAGCGATTTTGCGTATTCAATCGCTTCTATCGCGTCGGACGTGTAGCCGGAACCGTTCTTAATAAATTTAAGGGGTAAGATGGCGGCTTGGGGCGCCGTTTCAACAATAATACCGGCGATGGCCGTACCGTGGGACTCGCCGTCGCCCGCGTCGTAAACGGAATTGTTTTTACTGTAAAAATCCCAGCCGTTTATGTCGTCGGTATATCCGTTATCGTCGTTATCCCGCAGGTCGCGGCGTTCGTTTAGGTTTATGTATATATTATCTTTTAAAGCCGGATGGTTGATGTTGATTCCGGTATCCAGCACACCGACGACAGAATTGCCGCCCGTACTGTACTGCCTCGACTCTTCAAGGCTTGTTTTAAGCAATTCGGCAATGTTATTTTCCGCCGCCGCCGCATCAGACTGCGGCTTCGCCTGCAAATGCGCGTCAATATTCAAAGCAGAATCGTAGAAAATATTGAGCTTGTCGTCCTCGACGGCATACTCAATATTGCTTTCCTCGTTCTGGTAAAAGCTCAAATATTCGGCTTTTTGTTCAGGGTCAACTTCAATGACTTCAACCATACCCTGCTCAAAGGATTTTTTCACTCGGGGCTTCTTCAAACTTTGGGACTTAATATTGTTTTCCACTTGATTTTTATTTTCAGCGGAAGTGTATTTTATAATAAACCTCGCCTTTTCCGCCGGCTGGGAATTCACATCCCCGGCTTCCGAAATGGCCAAGGCTGCCGGTTGCAAAAGTAGTATAACCGCCATTATGGACGCAATGATTTTAACCATTTTTTTCATAGTCGTTCCCCCAAAAAATGTTTTCCAAATTATTCCACATTAAAATTATAACAAAGACTAAGGATACTTGCAAGAGGGTTTTTCAAAAAAATGTGCGCGTGTCAATGATGGGTGACACTTTTGGTAAAAAAATAAGTTCAGCCGTGGTTTCCTTGTCAGGGGAAGGTGTGGAGATTTTTCAACCATATTCCCGCCGCCGTACTCCATGCGGAGCGGCTTGCCGGTTTCATCGTACTCAAAGTACAAATTGGCGGTATCGGCGGTGGAAATCAGTTCAAGCTCCCACAATTGCGTGCACCCATCGCTGTTGAGCGTGGCAGTCACCAGCAGCTTGTAATACCTGTGCGCCGTCGTGTTGGAAAAGGTACCAGCAACTTGTCCAAAAGACCGGTTCCCCTTACGGGCACCGCGTCATATTTCCAGGAAACGGGATATTGTTCATCGGCTATTTTCACAAAAATTATCAGGCGGTTTTCTTTTGCTAAAAAAAATAAAAAAACACTTGAAATACCCGCCCCAATGTGGTATTATAATTCGGCGTTCTTTAATAGGGCGTTTGGTTTTGTGTCTAAATATACGTTTTTGTATGTTTAACGAGTTATAAAAAGGAGTATTGCAACACAATGGATGCGGTGAAACAGTTGGTCGCAAGCCAGTTAAAGGAGAACGCCCCAAAGATCGTGATTGGGGACAGCGTTCGCGTGAACGTAAAAATTCGCGAGGGCGAACGCGAGAGAATTCAGGCGTTTGAGGGCACGGTTATCGCCCGCAACAACAGCGGCGTGTGTGAAACTTTCACCGTCCGCCGCGTTTCCCACGGCGTAGGCATTGAGCGGGTATTCCCCCTCCATTCCCCGAATGTGGATTCGGTGGAAACCATACGCCGCGGTCGCGTGCGCCGCGGAAAGCTGTATTATCTGCGCGACCGCGTGGGTAAAGCCGCAAAGGTCAAAGAGAAAATATAATGGCCGGAACCCGTTATAAAAACAGTTGCCAAACTGAGGGCGAGCCGGAGGAAACCAATATTGTCGCGGATATTTTCGACTGGTTGGAGGCCGCCGTTGCTTCGGTGCTGGCGGTTATTGTGGTGTTTACCTTTTTGTTCCGCGTGGTAGGCGTGGACGGCGAATCCATGCAAAACACCCTTCAGCATAAAGACAAAGTAATCATCTCCCACCTGTTTTATAAGCCTGAAGCCGGTGACATTGTGGTCATTTCTCGCAAATACAACAATGAGCCGGCGGAAGACACCAGCCAAAATAAACCGATTATTAAACGAGTGATTGCCGTTGGCGGTGATTTGGTGGATTTGGATTACGAGAAACAGCAGGTGATTATCACCCGCAACGGCGTGTCCCACGCATTTGTGGAACCGCCTGATTTGCTTGGCAATATGGACAAAAAATCCGCGTACATTGATTTTCCCGCGCAAGTGCCCGAGGGCAGTATTTTCGTAATGGGCGACCACCGGAACAACTCTTTGGACAGCCGTTACGAGAGTCTGGGCATGATTGACGAGCGGTACGTGTTGGGCAAAGCGGTTTTCAGAATCTGGCCGCTTACCGGTATCGGCGGTCTGTCGTACCATAGCGATTGACACGTAACGGTTAATGTATTCCTGCGGGAAGTTTATTTTAAATTAGTCACAAAGCGATGCCGTAAATTGTCACTTGTCAACTGAATTTGGAGGCTCATATGGCGGACATCCAGTGGTTTCCGGGGCATATGGCGAAAACCCGCCGCCAGATGGAGAAAGTCCTGCCGATGGTGGACGCCGTTCTTGAACTCTGTGACGCGCGTATCCCCGCAGCCAGTCGTAACCCAATGCTCGGTGAAATCATCGGGAATAAACCTCTGGTTCTCCTATTAAATAAATGCGATGTCGCCGACCCGGCGGTCACAAAGCGGTGGATATCGGAATTTGAGCGGGGCGGCGGTTTGGCCGTGGCGGCGGATTGCAAAACCGGTACAAACGTACAGCGCGCAGTGGACGCCTGCTGTGAGTTGCTTGCCGATAAGCTCCGCGCGTTTGCCCAAAAGGGTATGACGGGGCGCACCCCGCGGATTTTGGTGGCAGGTGTCCCCAACGTGGGGAAATCCTCGTTGATCAACCGGCTTTCCGGGTCGGCTCGGGCGAAGACGGAGGATCGGCCGGGCGTCACCCGGCAAAACCAGTGGTATTCCGTTCACAAAAAAGCCGAATTGCTCGACACGCCCGGCATACTCTGGCCGAAATTCGGTGATCCTCACGTGGGATTTTTGTTGGCGGTGACCGGCGCGGTAAAAGATACGCTGTTCGACACGGAGGAATTAGCCGCGCGCCTGCTTACACAACTGTCCACCGAGACCCCGGATTTGCTTGCCGCAAGGTACGGGTCTGAGTTGCAAGCTGTAAGTGGCGACTTGCGAGTGACGGATGGCAAGCTGCCCGATTGGCAAATTGATGAATCCTCGGTGTTCTCCGCCGGGCTTGAATTGCTGAGCGCCGTGGCAAGAACGCGCGGTATGTTAAAAAGCGGCGGCTTGCCGGACACCGAACGCGCCGCCATTATGGTACTCGACGAATTTCGCGCGGGGAAAATCGGGCGGATAAGCCTTGAAAATCCCACGGCAATTCCTTAGTGGCTTATTGGCGTAAAACGCCAATAAGCAACAATTATAAATTCTCAATTGCGCTCCACGGAGCGCTTTAGTCGTGTGGATATGAATAAAAAAAGGGGGCTGCCGCCGTGGATTATTCCTTTGAAAATAAGGCGATCGCCGCCGGGTTCCGCACCGTTTGCGGCACGGACGAGGCGGGTCGCGGGCCGCTTGCCGGGCCGGTATGCGCCGCCGCCGTGATTCTCCCCCGAAACCTTGAAATGCCCGGATTAAACGACTCCAAAAAACTCACCGCCAAAAAACGCGATGTGCTGTTTGATTTGATTAAAGAAAAGGCCGTCGCTCACGCTGTCGCCTTTGCCACGGTGGAAGAAATAGAAACGCTAAATATCTTAAACGCCGCGTTTCTCGCTATGCGCCGCGCCATCGCCGCGCTTAATCCTCCCGCCGAAACCGTGCTGGTGGACGGCAACCTGAAAATCCGCGGGCTTGAAACGCCCTGCCTGCCGGTGGTGGGCGGTGATGGGCTTTCGCCGTCTATAGCGGCGGCTTCCATATTGGCCAAGGTGTCCCGTGACCGCCTTTTGACGGAACTCCATGAAACCTACCCGCAGTACGGCTTCGCAAGGCACAAGGGCTACGGCACGGGCGCGCATATGGCTGCAATCCGCGAATTCGGTCCCTGCCCGGAGCACCGCCCCTCTTTTTTAAAAAATATTTTGGGGTAACAGTATGACCACAAAAGAGCGCGGCGACCTCGGAGAGAGTTTAGCGGCACGGTTGCTCACGCAAAAAGGGTTCACAATATTAGAGCGCAATTTTCACTGCCGGTACGGTGAAATCGACATTATATGCAAAAACGGCGAAACCATTGTTTTTGCGGAGGTTAAAGCACGCGGAAAGAACATGCTCGGTCAACCGGCGGAAGCGGTAACGCCCGGTAAACAGCGGAAAATCGTAATCACCGCCACACGCTTTTTGCAGAAGAATCCAACCCCGCTCCAGCCCCGTTTTGACGTTTTAGAGGTGTTTTTAGACGAAACCCCACCGAAAATCCGGCATATAGAAAATGCGTTTCAAGTTGAAAATTGAGGAATTTTTATGCGTCTATGCGACCTTCACTGCGATACCGTTACACTTCGCCCGGATATTAATGACAACGGCAATCAGCTTTCTCTTGACAAGGGCGCGGTTTTTGACGCTTGGATTCAGTGTTTCGCCGCCTTTATTGACGATTCAGACCCTCACCCGGAGCAAACCGCCGAGTTTATTTTTGATTTTGCCGATTCGCAGTTTAAAAAATACGGAGAAAGAATCTTGCCTGTAGAAACCGCCGCCGATATCGACCGAGCCATATCCCGGCGCAAATGCGGAGTTATCATCACGGTGGAAAACGGCGCGGCCTTAGGTGGCCAAATCGGCAACATACAGCGGCTTTACGACCGCGGTGTACGTCTGCTCACCCTTACCTGGAACGGCGAAAACGCTTTGGGTTTCGGGGCGGTCACCGGCAGCGGCGCCGGGTTGACCGCCTTCGGAAGGGACGCGGTGCGAAAGATGGAGCGGGTCGGAATCATCCCGGATGTGTCCCACCTGAACACACGCGGCTTTTACGACGTGGCAGAGCTTACGGAGAAGCCTTTCGTGGCCACTCATTCCAACGCCTTTGGCGTCTGCAACCACCCCCGCAACCTGACGGACGAACAGCTTGCCGAGCTTTTTGAGCGCGGCGGGTTGGTTGGAATCAATCTGTACCCGCTGTTTATTACCGGCGGCCAGTCCGCCACGTTTGATGATATAACCCGTCATGTCGAGCACATGCTGGACTTGGGCGGCGAGCACGCGGTCGCCCTAGGCGGGGATTTCGACGGCGCGGACATGGACGGGGATGTTAAGTCCCTTGCCGACATACCACAGCTCTATGAATATTTGCTCGGCAAATTGCCGGAAAGTACGGTTAACGAGTTGTTTTTTAATAACGCGTACCGGTTTTTCAAAGAAAACCTTTAGGAGAATGAACCATGCTTTATGAAAGCTCCCGCGGCGGTGTGGCGGGCGTGTCTTCCGCCGAGGCTATTTTGCGGGGAATTGCGCCGGACGGCGGGCTTTTTGTGCCCCAAAGCGTGCCTGAACTTGACCTCACCGGTTTGGTCGGCTGTGATTACACCCAAACGGCAAAAGCGGTTCTCCGGCTTTATCTCACCGACTATACCGAAGATGAACTTGACAAATGCGTCCAAAGCGCATACAATGGTAGATTTGACTCCCACACACCCGCGCCGCTCACCCCTCTTTCGGACAGATTGCATATTTTAGAGCTTTTCCACGGTCCCACCAATGCCTTTAAGGATATGGCTCTGCAGCTTCTGCCTCACCTGATGAGCCTCGCGGAGAAAAAAGCGGGCAATGGCAGCGACATTCTCATCCTCACCGCCACCTCCGGGGACACGGGCAAGGCTGCCCTGGAAGGATTCCGGGATGTGCCGGGCGTCAAAATCGCTGTTTTTTACCCCAAGGGTGGCGTCAGCCCCATGCAAAAACGTCAGATGACCACGCAGGAGGGCGGCAATGTGGCGGTCTCGGCCGTGGAAGGAAATTTTGACGACGCCCAGACCGGCGTGAAACGAATTTTCACCAGTCCCGCGTTCGCCGAAGCCTTAAAAAAGCGCGGTTGGGTCTGTTCCAGCGCCAATTCCATCAACTGGGGACGTCTGGTTCCGCAGATTGTCTATTATGTGTTTGCCTATACTTCCCTGGTGCGGCAGGGTCGGATCAAGCAAGGCCAAAAGGTGAACTTCGCGGTGCCCACGGGCAACTTCGGCAACATTTTGGCGGCGTGGTACGCGCGGGAAATGGGACTTCCAATCAACCGGATTGTTTGCGCAAGCAACCGAAACCGCATTCTCACGGACTTTTTGCGTACCGGCGTGTATGACCGCAACCGTGAATTTTTCACTACTCATTCGCCCTCTATGGACATTCTGATTTCTTCCAATTTAGAACGCCTGCTGTACGAGCTGGGCGGTTCTTCCGAAAAGGTTCGCGGCTGGATGGAAGGCTTGTCCGAGACTGGACGTTATGGTGTCGATTCCGCATTAAAATCCCGCTTGGACAGCCTGTTTTGGGCGGGATGCTGCGACGATTCCGAAACGGTTGATTCCATCAAAGACGTTTATGAGCGGTTCGGGTATCTTTCGGATCCGCACACCGCTGTTGGTGTAAAAGTCTGCGAAGATTACGCCCGGGCAAGCGGGGACAAAACGGTTACAGTAGCTGTTTCTACCGCAAGCCCCTTCAAATTCGCTAAAGCGGTGCTACTTGCGCTTGACCCGGCGTTTTCATCGGATGACGATTTTTTAACCTGTGAGCGTTTGTCCCGGATTTCAGGGAATGCCATCCCCGCGCCTTTAGCCGAGTTGAAAGAAAAACCCGTGCGTTTTGCCGGTTGTGTGAGCAAAGACGGGCTCTGGGAATTTATTGAAGGATTTTTACCCTAAAAACCTTCTCCCGGCTTTCATTAAGGAAAACATATTTCTTTACCCGCATGAAAGTTGCCGTTAAACCGGTTAAGCGGTTATTTAATGTACAGGCGGCACTTTGCCGCCCGTATGGTTAATCGTTGCAATCTTTTTTGAAGGTATCGCAGACGGTGTCGCCGGTAGTGACGGCGTGCTGTGGTCCCACCTTAATGTGCGGCGCGTGGCATTTTTGGCTGTCTTTGTTGTACTCGCAGTTCACGACGTCGCAGTCAACGCCGGGCAGAGACGGACTATTTGGTGTTGTGTGGTTCAAACTCAACTCTCCTGTCTTATACTTTTTGTTTAACGGAAGCGTTTGCCTCCAAAATTATTGTTTCTTTTACAACCTTAAATAAACATGGAAAATTGTTTGAATCAGCATTTAAAGCTGTCAATTGTTTCGGGGTGTTTTTTTGTCAATATTTGCAATTTCCGATTTACATCTTCCACTGGGTGCGGACAAGTCCATGGATATTTTTCGCGGCTGGGAAAATTACGTGGAGCGGCTGGAACAAAACTGGCTGGCGACCGTAAAGCCGGAAGATACCGTGGTACTGGCCGGAGACCTTTCATGGGCGCTGAAATTGGCTGATACCGAAAAAGATTTTGCCTTTTTGGAAGCATTACCGGGTAAAAAGTTGCTCCTCAAAGGGAACCACGATTTGTGGTGGGACAGCGTGACCAAAATGCGCCGTTTTTTTGAAACGCGCGGCTTCGGCACCTTTGATTTCATTCGCAACAACGCATATTTGGTCGATGGTTTGGCGCTTTGCGGTACCCGGGGCTGGTTTTTTGACGACCCGTCCGGGGACAAAAAGATGCTGCTACGGGAGGCCGGACGGCTGGAGGCGTCCATTGCGGCGGCGGAGAAAACCGGTGGGTTGCCGGTGGTGTTTTTGCATTACCCTCCGGTCACCCGAGAACGCGAATGCCCGGAAATATGCGAGGTTTTACGGGCGCACCATATTAAACACGTGTATTACGGGCACCTGCACGGCGCAAGCGCCACCCGCGCCGTATGCGGAAATTGGAACGAAACGCGTCTGGAATTAATATCCGCAGACTTTTTGAAGTTCAAGCCTTTGAAAATGAATTACGCCGCTACAAGCAGCGGTGTTTC
>JAISRF010000229.1 GCA_031273775.1 Oscillospiraceae bacterium | reverse complement strand
GTATACGGAAATCAGCAAAAGACGCCGTTTTCGGAAACCGACAGTGCGGACTGCCCGTCAAGCCTGTACGCCGCCACCAAAAAAAGCAATGAGCTGATGGCTTACACATACAGCCATTTGTACGGGATTCCCGCCACCGGCTTGCGGTTTTTCACTGTTTACGGCCCCTTCGGGAGACCGGATATGGCGTACTTCGACTTTACCGGAAAAATTTTCGCCGGGGAGCCGATTCAACTTTACAACAACGGTGATTTATACCGGGATTTTACCTATGTGGACGATATTGTTTCCGGAGTTGAACGCTTGCTTGACTGTCCGCCGGCGCCTGATGAAACCGGCGCGCGGGCAAAGGTATACAACATCGGAAACAACCACCCGGAAAAGCTGACGGATTTCGTGGCGGTGTTGGAAAGGCTGATTGGCATTCCAGCCAAAAAGAAATTTTTGCCCATGCAGCCGGGTGATGTTTACCAAACCTACGCCGATGTCAGCGGACTGGAGCGGGATTTTGGATTTAAACCGGACACCCCGCTTGAACGTGGGCTGACACGATTTGTGGCGTGGTACAAGGAATATTATTCACAGAACAACTCTCTGCTTTTTTATTCCCGGACTCAGGATAGTTTCCAAAATGGAGAAATTCAAAAAAATAGGTATTGACATTTTGGGGGTTTTATGGTACGATGCCCTCAGAAATTTAGGTTTGTATCTACGTTTCGAGCAAACACGAAAAACGGTAAACTGTGTGAAAATGCAGGACACAAAGCTACAGGGCCCAAAAGTTAGACCTCAGTAATGAGAGCTTAGATATATTTTTCAAAGCAAAGTGAGCATTTGTTTTCGAAAAAAAATCTGATCTCTAAACACTGATATCTAACTCAGGTAGCCAGCTATCGAATGGTCAACTCGCGCAGAAGCGTCCGCGCTTTTGGGTTCATTTTTAAATGGGAAACGGGCTAAGGCTTCCGTTTCCTTTTTTTGTTATTTTGGCTTCTAATATCTAAATGGGCGGTGAAACACTGTGAAAACCTTAATTATCGGACGGATTCCCGGGTTTGGAGAATCGCTTTCGCGCGGCCTGGCGCGCACAAACCGCAGTGTTACCGCTGTGGAACTCTTTGCCGAAAACGACGAGGAAATTAAAACCGCGGGCCGCCTGCTTGCGTACCGTGACTCCCCTTCGCAAATTGAGGCGCTTTTTGCCGCCTTTGACTTTGACCGTGTGGTTTTTATCGCCCCTTCAGATGAGTTTTACAGTGGGGAAGGGGTACAACCGACCACGGGTAACTGGCTGTCAACCCTTGCGCGCGCGCTTGACTGCGCGGTAAAAATAAAGCGTACTAAAAAATTTGTCCTTGTGTCCAGCCATTACACCATATTCGACGAACCGGACAAGCCTTATTCCGGCCTACGGCGGGTATGGGAAATTAAAACGGCGGAGGAAATCTGTGGCCGTTACCTCAAAACCTTCGGACTTGGCGTTGCCGTGCTTCGCTGCCCCCACGTCTGCTGTACGTGCGGATTCGGTACGCTGGAACGCTTGGTTGCCAAAGGGCGGCGGGATGGCGTCTTTACCCTGCGCGGCGACCCAAAAAAAACAGTGGAATTTATGACTGATTCCGATTTGTGCCGGTTGATTGGGCGGCTGCTCGCGTCCGAGCTTTCCGGGCTTTATGAAGTTGGCGGCGAGAATATCACGCTGGAGTATCTTTCCATACTTGTCCGCAAAGCAACAGGTTTGTGTGTGAAGTTTCTTCCTGCTGATTTCCCATCGCTTCCGGAAACTTCCAAACAATTTATAATTAAAACCCTCAACTTTACTGTCTCAAGCACCCTTAGTGAATATATGGACGCGCTGGTGGTTGCGCGAAATGAGGGCGTGAAAAAAAATATCGGCGTGTACCGGCGTTTTATAAAGCCCGTTGTGCCATTTTTGATGACGCTTATTTACCTCGGCGCGCTGGGAATCGCGTCGCAAACAGCCAAAAGCGAACCTCTTGCGTTACAGAAACCTGTTGAAAATACGCTTACGGCCACCTTTTTTGATTTGCAGTTTCTGCTGGTTTGCGCAGTTGCCTTGGTATGGGGCGCGAAAGCCGGGCTGTTTGCCGGGGCGTCCGCGTCCGCGCTGTACCTCGTGACACGACTGCCGCCAGGAGTGTTCGCCGGCGGTTTTAGCGCCGGTGAAATGTTAAGTATAAAATTTCTGCTACCCGTTGCGTTATACCCAATTGGCGGCTTCATCATCGGCTTTGGATTAGACCGAATACGAAGGAGCGCGGTTCTCGCCCATGAAAAACGGTTAAACGCCGAGGAAAAATATCAGGGTCTTGCCAAAAGTTATGAAAGTGTGGCGCAGTCGAACAAAAACCTTTCCCGCCAGCTTAACCTGTTCGGGGACAGTATGATCCGGGCGTACAAAATCGCGTCGGAGCTTCATCAGCCGGAGCCGGAAAGAGTGGCTGCCGCCGCAATCCGCATTTTAGAAGAAAACTTTGAAAGCCAAAACGCTGTCATATACCGGTTTTGGGCGGATGAACCGGGACTCGCGCGGCTTTCGGCCTGCTCACGCGCTTTATGGGGCAGTCTATCGCATACCCTCTTGCTCGGAGGGACGCCGGGGCTTTATTCCGCGCTTTCCAAGGGCGAGGTTTTTATTAATCGTGAAATGGATACAAAACTGCCCGCTTACGCTTCGTTTATTTTCAAGGGTTGTGCGCCGGTTGCTATTTTTATGCTGCGCGAGGTTCCTTTTTCTTCTTACTCCGCTTACCACGCGAATTTATTTCGTATTATTACCGACTTTGCCGAGGCCGCGTACCTGTGCGCCGAGGAGCGTTATAATTCCGCCATTCCTCTCGCGTTTTTTTCCGGAACAAACGTATACACCCATACCGCTTTGTGGGAACGGCTGGAAGCAAAGCGTTTTCTCCGGCAGGAAACGGGTGTGGAATTCGCCTGTCTGTGTGTGAAAAATTCCGGATTCACACTCACCGAAGCAGACTGTCTGGCAAGAACGGTTATCCGTTCCTGTGGCGAAGTGGGGCTGTGTTCAGACGGGCGGTTCTTTATTATTCTTGACTGCGCGGGTCGGGAAACGGCGGGGGAAATCGCAAACCTTATCGCTGCGCGGGGTGTTGAAACGGAGGCGGTACAACTGTGATCATCACCACGCTTCTCATTATTTACTACACCATTGCCGCGGCGCTCCTTTGGCGGTTTAGAAAAACCCGCCGTAAAGCTTATATGTTCATGTCCGCAGTCACTTTACTCATTCCATTTTTTGGTGCGTTTATTATCCCCGCAACGCTTGACACGGAAGCTTATAACCGCACTGTACCGAATTTTGAACCGAAGGTCAACGGGAATATTTCCCCGGAGCCTTTGCCCGGCGACCCTTCGGAACAGACACTGGAAACCCGGGTGAGGTTTTTACTGAAAGCCGGGAATAAACAGGCCGCGCGCCACGCGCTGGACAGGTTGGAAGTTTATTATCCCGAAAACGAGAACCTCATCTATTATCGGCTGCAGGCGGCGGCACAGTCGGGAGCAGTGGGCGAATTTTGCGAAACTGTGGAACGGCTCCAAAACAATCCGGATATTACGAATTCAGAGCATTACGGCCTGGTAAAATTTTTTGCGATTCAAAAGGAAAAGGTGAACTGAAATGGACAGGGAAATCAAACTTCGGTCAGCCATAAATGGCTACAACAAAACGGATGTGGAACAATATATTGATACAATCGTCAAGGAATACGAGAATCAGGTAGGTGAGTTCAAGCGCCGGTTTGAGGAAGCCATGCATCTTGTGGACGACAAGGACGATCGTTGCTTTTTGCTGGAAAATAAGCTGGAAGAATATAAAATTAAACTGGAAGAACTCGCTAATCACGAACGGCGCAGCCGTTCCAGTGAGGAAAACGTGCTGGAGCTTTTGAACAATCTTGAAAAAGCAAAAGAGGAAATTCGCGTGCTGGAGGAAGAAAACCGCCGCCTGTCCGCGTTTCGGAAAGAAAGAGAAGCTTTGCGGCGTGAAAAAGAGGAGCTTGTAGCTCAGCTTGACCGTTTGCGGAATGAAAACCGTGAATTGGTTCTGCAGCACTCGGAATTGGAGAACGAGGTTAACGGTTTGGAATTCGCGCCGGAGCAGAGTCTACCAGACTTAAAGCAGATTTCGGAAACCGATTCGTTGCGGCTCAAATCGGCGGAAGCACGGGAACTAATAAAGTCACTGGAGCGGGAAGCGGCAAATATGGTACAGCAGGTATCCGAGCTTTACGGCGAGGCTTATGAAGAAGTAAAAAATATCAGCACAGCCGTCCGAGAAACCGACGAGATATTTTCCGGTGCGGCAGAGCGCTTGGAAGGCATTTTGAATAAGTTGGCAGTTGACAAGTGACAGTAATTTGCCGCGTCAAGTTTTTTACTTTGCCTGTGTACGCGGATACCATAACTTTCAATTCTCAACTAAGCGAGGATATTTCATGGAAACGCTAAGTCAATCCGGAATATTGGTGCAAAGCGGTGGGATTCCCTTTTTGCGTGAACTCTACTCCCGTCTGCTTTCACGTGTACAAATCCGGATTTGCGCCACCCCGGAAGAAGCCCGGCGAATTATTTCGCAAAGTCCACCTGCAGTGTTCGTATGCGCGCTCACATGTGAAGATTTTCAAAACGGTATTTTCACGCAAGTGTTTAACCTGTGCCATTTCAGCGGTACACAGGTGTTTTTGCTGGCGGAACGTTTTGAAAGTGCGGATTTCCGGCGGGTATTTGATTTTCCGGCGGTGCTGTGCGTACCCAAAAGCGTCAGCATTGATTCACTTACAACCCGAATTGAAGAGTTGCTCTGCGAGCGTGAGAAAACCGAGCGGTTGCGGAAGGAACTTAAAAAAAGTAACGACCACTCGGCAAACTTCCGGCGCACGGTTATTTCCACCCTTACGTTGATTACAGAGTTCCGGGACAGCGACACGGCGGGGCATGTCAAACGAACGACCCTTTACGTGTCCGCGCTGATAGACGCATACATAACCAAGGGTTACGGAATTGACCCTGTTTATGCCGAAAACATCAAAAAAACCGCTTCTCTGCACGACATCGGCAAAGTCACGGTTTCGGACATATTGCTCAAAAAGCCCGGTAAGTTCACTTTCAATGAATATGAGCTTACTAAGCTACACACGGTTTACGGCAACAAAATTCTGAATAATATCGTTTCAGAAGCGGCTGACCCCATGTTTCGTGTGGCGGCGGAGATTGCCTATACCCACCATGAACGTTGGGACGGAAAAGGGTACCCAAACGGCGTTTCCGGCGAACAAATACCTCTTTCCGGGCGGATTATGGCAATCGCGGATGTTTATGATGCCCTGCGAAGCGACCGCGTTTACAAGAAAGGATTTTCGCACAAGAAAACCACAGGCATCATCATGGAAGACAAGGAGACGGCTTTTGATCCTCGCCTCGTCGATTTATTTTTCGAGATAAACGAACAGTTCCACGATATTTCCGTACGTTTCCGGCTGATGAAGTTGCCGGGAGAAAAATAGATCTGTTCAATTATAATTATTCCGCGCTGACAATCTCCAGCGTTCTGGAAACCCGCCATCCAAATTATACAACCCTCTGACATACCCAACAAAACGATTATACTGCCCTTCTCTGAAGCCGCATAGCTCATAATCTCCCAAAATTTCAACTGTTTCCAGCTTTTTCAGAAGAGATTTGCGGATATTTACGCTTCCTTTCATATGTTCAAGAGTTGTAATTGTCTCGCCGGACTCAATCTTCCTGATCAGT
>JAISRF010000091.1 GCA_031273775.1 Oscillospiraceae bacterium | reverse complement strand
GCTGTACCCGAAAATCCGTGCGGCCTCCGGCGAGGAGCGGGATATAGCCGGGCCGATGACAGCGGAATATCCCGGCAGCGAAAGCGCGATGATTAAAGCCGGTGAACTGAATGTTACCTGTCTGCCCGACCGTCTTGTATTTCGGGCGCGGCTGTCAGAGGGGGAATCCCTTTTGCTGGAGCTATGTGACGGGGCGGGGGAACTGAAAAAAGTAAAAATTTCGGACAGCACGCTTCATTACCGGCACGAAGGGTATGATTACTCCGTCGGGATATCCGGCGCGGCAGCCGTTACCCGCGTGGAGCGCGGAATTCGCGTTCTTGCGCAGGGCGGCGGACTTGAACTGATTTTTGGCTGAAAGCGATGCCTTGTCCGCAAATCTATCGCGACAGGAGGTGAGTCCCGTGTGATTCATGAGCGCTGCCCGTGAGTAATCTCAATCTAAAAAATACACAAAAGAAAGGGTTGACCCAATGAACGAATTCAAAATTGCGATTGTCGGGTGCGGCGGCATTGCCAACTGCAAGCATTTTCCCGCGCTCGCGAAAATCCCGGAAGCGAAACTCGTTGCTTTTTGCGATCTCATTGAGGAACGCGCAAGGGACGCCGCCGCGAAATACGGCGTGCCGGACGCGCAGGTTTTTATCGATTACCGTGAGCTGCTCGAAAAGTCAGACGCCGAGCTGGTTTATGTTCTTACGCCAAATCGCTGGCACAGCGAAATCTCCGTTGCCGCGCTCCAAAGCGGAAGGCACGTTATGTGCGAAAAACCCATGGCCATCAATTACGCCGAAGCGCTTCGTATGGTTGAGGCGGCGAAACAAAGCGGAAAGCTTTTAACCATCGGTTATCAGAACCGTTACCGGGCTGATTCACTTTTCCTGAAGGATCACTGCGACCGGGGAGGTCTGGGAGAGGTTTACTTTGCCAGAGCCCGCGCGCTTCGCCGCCGCGGTGTGCCGACATGGGGCGTTTTTCTTGACGAATACGCGCAGGGCGGCGGTCCGCTCATTGACATCGGAACCCACGCGCTTGATATGACGCTCTGGATCATGAACAACCATAAGCCCAAATACGCCGTGGGAACCGCCTATCATAAACTCAACGCTCAAACCGAAACGGGAAACGGCTTCGGCAGCTGGGATCCTGCCAAGTTTACGGTGGAGGACAGCGCTTTCGGTTTCGTGGTGATGGAAAATGGCGCGACCGTGATTGTCGAGTCCAGTTGGGCGCTCAATACCCTTGAAGGGGGAGAAGCCATAACGGCGCTTTCAGGTACACTGGGCGGCGCGGATATGTATGACGGCTTGCGGCTCAACGGCATTTTAAACGGCAGACAGATTATTACCAGGCCCGACCTTGGCGCGGGCGGCGTGCCTTTCTTTCCGGGGGCAAGCAGCGACCCGAGCGACGTTGAGCAGCAGATATTTCTGCGGGCCGTTTCCGGTGAGGGCGAGTTGACCGTGCTGCCGGAACAGGCCGCGGTCGTGACCCGAATTCTCGACGGAATTTATGAATCGGCAAAGTCCGGCAAGCCAACCTATTTTGAGTAAAATTCTCCGCCGGAGTACGGGAGATTTTCCCCAAGGGGCGGGGAATAAGCCCCGATTTCTTATTAAAATGAGGGTTTAATGATGAATGTAACTTTTTGGTATGAAGCGACACAGGAACGGGAACCGGGTGAAAACGGGGTGCTCCGCGCCTATCCTCAAGGGCTGGCCGCCGCCGTTGCCGAAGCGTTCGCCGGTGAGCCGGATGTCAATTTCCGCGCTGTGACGTTTCATGACCCCGAAAACGGCTTACCCGAGGAAATTCTTGAAAACACCGATGTGCTGCTCTGGTGGGCGCACGTGAACCACGGCGATGTACCCGATGATCTGGCGCGGCGGGTGCAGCAGCGCGTATTGCGCGGCATGGGTTTGATCGTGCTGCATTCCGGACATGACTCAAAGCCCATGAAGCTGCTTCTGGGTACCTCCTGCGCGCTGAAATGGCGAGACGATGACCGCGAACGTCTTTGGACGGTATTGCCCGGTCATCCCATCGCCAAAGGTCTGCCCGAGTATTTTGAACTTCCGCTTGAAGAAATGTACGGTGAACCATTCGACATCCCGACACCCGACGAGGTGGTGTTTATCGGCTGGTTCGCGGGGGGAGAGGTGTTCCGCGCGGGATGCACCTGGCAGCGCGGACGCGGACGGATGTTTTATTTCCAGCCCGGTCACGAAGCATACCCTATCTACAAGGATGAAAATATCCGGCAGGTGCTGCGCAACGCTGTGCGCTGGGCTGCCCCGTCTGAAATCGGACCCGCGCCGTTTTGTCCGAATTCGCCGCCACCGGAAGCCGGACATTAGCGTTTTGCGGGGAGAGGGCTTCGTTATTACGGCGAACCGAGACACCGGCGCGCCGTTCCTGCTTTTAATCGCAAAATAACCCAACGCCGCGGGGACAGCTTCGTCAAAACAACGAAGCTGTCCCATTTTTTTGGCAAAAGCCGCGTTTTTAACCGCGCGGTCGACCGCAACAACAAAATCCACCTCAAAATTGATTTTGACCCGCTTTACTCTTGAATGAATTTTTTTTAAACCTACAATATCGACCATTGAAAAAGAGCCGTTGGTTGGTTTATAATAAAGTAACATGAAAGTGAAGAAGCTTTGTGTGAGGTTTCACAGGTCTTCCCACCCCGATTTTGAAAGGAGTTACCGTTTCATGAAGAAGTTCCGCTCCCGTTTTCTCAGTATCGCGCTGGCATTTTCCCTCCTTGCCGCGGTTCCCTCCGTCAGTCAGCTGACCGCGTCGGCCACAAGCAGAACGCAATCGGAGGCAGTCGATTGGGCGTACGCGCAAATAGGCAAGTGGCTTGACTGGGACGGTTGGTACGGTGCGCAGTGCGTCGACCTTATTTCGTATTACTACGACTACTTAGGTGTACCCCATCCCCCGGGTAACGCCATAGATTTCGCGTGGAACACTTTGCCCTCCGGTTGGCAGCGTCTTTGGAATACAGCGAGCTTCGTTCCACAGCCCGGCGATATTGTGGTGTGGGATGACGGTGGTTACGGTCACATCGCCATTGTGGTGAGCAACAACGGAAACAGCACGTCGAGTTTTCAGTCGGTTGACCAAAACTGGGTTGGCGGCGGCCCAAACGGCTCCGCCGGCGCTTTGGTGAACCACAATTATTCCAACGTGTACTGCTTTATCCGTCCGAATTTTTCCGTATCATCGGCGCCTCCCCCCGTGGTGAACCACAACCCCATCGGCGCGATTGACTCGATGTATACCACCGGCGACGGCGGTATATATATGGAGGGCTGGGCGTATGACCCGGACTTTCCCGCAAACTCCATTGAGATTCACGTGTACGCGACCGGCGCGGGCAGCAGCGCTTTTACGGC
>JAISRF010000177.1 GCA_031273775.1 Oscillospiraceae bacterium | reverse complement strand
GGGCTTTAAGTTCCCACGCCGCTCGGCGTCCTCTATCATATATTTCCCGATTCTGTCCTTCACGCTCCCGGACGGATTATATAGCTCTAATTTGGCGTATACCTTTAATGTATCAGGGAAGCCTGAATGCCTGAGCCGGACAAGAGGCGTGTTGCCGATTAAATCCTGCATGTCGTCGTACACCATCACATTCGCGCCTCCTCAATCGCACCTGTTAAATCTGCCGTTAAATCCTGTATATTTTCGATACCGACAGAAATTCGGATCAGCCCATCGGTGATGCCTACTTGTTCCCTGATTTCCTTTGGAATGGAGGCGTGGGTCATGCTGGCCGGATGGCAGGCAAGGGACTCCACGCCGCCCAGCGATTCCGCTAATGCAATGAGCTTCAGACCGGTAAAAAACCTTCGATAATCGTAGCCGTCCGCCAATTCAAAGGAAATCATCGCGCCGCCGTTTTTGGCCTGCTTTTGATTGACCTCATACCCCTGCGCGTCCGCAAGTCCCGGATAATAGACAACCTTGACCGCTTTATGTTCTTTTAGAATCAGCGCGATTTTTTCCGCGTTTTCCACATGGCGGTCCATGCGGACTCCTAATGTTTTGATGCTGCGAATGAGCAGGAACGAATCAAAGGGTTGCAAAATCCCGCCGGTGGCGTTTTGAATGAAATGAATGCGCTGTGCCAATTCTTCGGATTTGACCACAATCAGTCCGGCGATCAAGTCGCTGTGTCCGCCCAAATACTTCGTGGCGGAGTGAAGAACGATATCCGCCCCCAGCTCCAGAGGCCGCTGAAGGTAAGGCGTCATAAAGGTATTGTCCACAATCAGCAGGATACCCTTTTGCTTCGCGATGCCTGCAACGGCGGCAATGTCGGTCACTGTCAGCAACGGATTAGCCGGACTTTCAATCAAAATTGCCTTAACATCCGGGGTCAGCGCTTGTTCCAGCGCGGTCAGATCCGTTGTGTCCGCGATGGCGTAATCAATGCCAAAATTTTTGAAAACCTTATCAAGTACACGGAACGTACCGCCGTATACGTTGCTGGAAATGACAATTCTATCTCCGCTTTTGAATAGGCTGAGCGCGGCGGTTGTGGCCGCCATGCCGGACGCGAAAGCAAAGCCTGCCGTTCCGTTTTCGAGCTGGGCAATCAGGGCTTCCAGCGACGCACGAGTGGGGTTGCCGGTGCGGGAGTATTCCCAACCCTTGTGCTTGCCGAGTTCTTTTTGGCTGTAGGTGGAGGTTTGATAAATCGGCGTGTTGACCGCGCCGGTTTGTTCGTCTCCGTAAATACCGCCGTGAATAAACGCAGTCTCGATGCGCCCTGCAGTCTCGAATTTTTGAGTTTTGTTCATAAAGAACCTTCTTTCAAGTATAGTAAAGCGTTCGGCCGGGAACATTCCGGGGAATGCCGCAGACCAAACGCTTTTTAAAACCGTATTTTCTCCTGTACATCCTGTACGTCAGCTATGTACATTAGAAAAGACCGGACGCATTTGGGTTACGATCATTTTTCACCGAGCAAAAGCAAGCGTTGTAATTACAACAACACTTACAGATGATCGTGTTTTTTTTAATCGCGTTCCAAATGGTCATAACAGTCTCCTCTAATTTTCAAACAAAGCGGTGGAAAGATATCGCTCGCCTGTATCCGGCAGAATTACCACAACGGTTTTTCCGGCGTTTTCCGGTCGCTTGGCAATCTGAGCCGCCGCCCAAATGGCCGCCCCGGAGGAAATACCGACCAGCAGACCTTCCGTCTTGGCGATTTCACGTCCTGTGGCAAAAGCGTCTTCATTTTTTACCGTGACGATTTCGTCATAAATTTTGGTGTTCAATACATCCGGAACGAAGCCCGCGCCGATACCTTGAATCTTATGAGGCCCCGGCGTTCCTTGTGACAGTACCGGAGAATCCGCCGGCTCCACGGCGATAATCTTTATATCCGCGTTTTTACTCTTCAAAAACTCGCCTGCGCCGGTGATGGTGCCTCCGGTTCCGATGCCTGCTACCAGAATATCTATTTGACCGTCGGTGTCCTCCCAGATTTCCGGTCCTGTCGTTTCCCGGTGTACCTGCGGGTTGGCGGAGTTGACGAACTGCCCCGGAATAAACGCGTTCGGCGTTTCTTCGGCCAGCTCCTGCGCCTTGGCGATAGCGCCCTTCATGCCTTTCGCGCCCTCGGTGAGAACCAGCTCGGCGCCGTAAGCCGCTAATAATTTACGCCGCTCCACGCTCATGGTTTCGGGCATGGTCAGTATAATCCGGTATCCGCGGGCGGCTGCCACGGATGCGAGGCCGATACCGGTGTTGCCGCTGGTGGGTTCAATGATGACCGAGTCGGGCCTCAGCTTTCCGCTTTCCTCCGCCTCCCGGATCATCGCCCAGGCGATACGGTCCTTGACGCTTCCCGCTGGATTGTAATATTCCAGCTTCCCAATCAGCTTGGCTGAAATTCCTTCCTTCGCGGCATAGCCGTTTAACCCCAGCAAAGGTGTTTTACCGATAAGTTCGGTTAAGTTGTTCGCAACTCTTGACATTTGGATTGCCTCCCGTTATAATGTATTAAGCAGATAAGCTTACTATGTATTATATTCTGCGAATTTCGATTTGTCAACCCCTAATTGAAATTATTTTGATATGTTTAGTATGTTTATGTTTTGGAGGCTGATTATGAAATACGATTTTGATACAATCATTGACAGAAAAAATACCGGCTCCATCAAATACGATTTTTCCGGAAAACGGGGAGCATCTGAAAAC
>JAISRF010000119.1 GCA_031273775.1 Oscillospiraceae bacterium | reverse complement strand
ATAAACGAGCCGACCGCCGCCGCGCTGGATTACGGTATGCAAAATCTGAATCAATGCGAAAATATGTTGGTTTATGATTTTGGCGGCGGTACGCTGGATGTGACGGTTCTGGAGTTTTTTGAAGGCGTGGCGGATGTTAAAGCAAGTTGCGGTAACAACCATCTTGGCGGTAAGGATTTGGACGAGGCGCTTGAAAAGCACCTCGCGGGAGCGGATTACGCGAAAATACAAGCGGATCCCCGTGCGGCGATTCAGTTAAAAAAAGCGGCAATAGACTGCAAAATCGCGTTGGGACTTAACGGCGCACACCGCGTTACCCTTCCATTTTTAACTCAGGGCGTCACCATAGACCGCCTTGTAACGCAGGAAGAGTTTGAGAAAACGGTTCTGCCGCTGATTCGTTCCACCCAAACCCAAATTGAAACGGCGCTCGCGGACGCGGGGCTTAACGCCTCAGACTTGCGGAAGGTCATGTTGGTCGGCGGTTCAACACGGATTCCGTCAGTGAAGCGGACGGTAGCGGAAATTTTGGGTTTTGAGCCGGTTTCGGCCGATTTCCCCGAATTGGCGGTGGCGCGCGGCGCGGCTATTCAGGCGGCGATTATTGAGGGAAGCCTTGCGCAGGAAGAAGCCGTGGTATTGACGGATGTCTGTCCGTTCACACTCGGCGCAAAGATCTTGACGAATTTTGGCTTGTGTGTGGATCCCCTCATAAAGCGCAACTCTTCCATCCCTTGCGAGTTCCGGAAAGTGTACATAGCAGTGCGTGAATACCAAAGCGCCGTAAAAATTGAGGCATACCAGGGGGAATCGGATAATGTACATGAAAACACTTTTTTAGGAGAATTTGAACTTTCCGGTCTGCCGAAACGGAGAGGCGAACTCGCGGAGGTGGAGGTGACTTTTGCGTACGATTTAAACGGGATTTTGCACATTACAGCAGCCGCAATCGGTAACAATAAAAGCGAAACCATACATATCAACATGTCCGAACCGGTCGCAATGGCGCCTGTTAAACTGTCGGAATGGGAAAGCGTTGAGGGTGCGAAAAAATACCGTCCGCTTATGAAAAAGGCGAGCAAATTGGCAGATAAATACATCGGCGAGCCCGAATTTGTTGATGATGACTTGTATGTGGTGACGGAGCTTTCCGATTCACTGAAAGCCGCGCTTTTGCGGAATCAACCGGACGAAGCGGAAAAAATCGCCCTTGAATTAAGCGACTTTGTCAACTACTGGAATGAGCGCGATGAGATTTCGGGAAAATTAGGATTGGACGATATTATTGAATTGGCAAAAAAATTCAAAAAAATTGAGGGCGGCAGAAAACCATGAGCTATTACCGGGCAGCGCTTTTTGCCGCGAAGCAAAGGAATTTCACCGTTGCGAGCAGGTTGTCGCTGGTATCAATTTTAACGGAAACAGAGAAAGAAAACGCCGAAAAACTTTTGGAAATATGCAATGAAGCGTTGTGCGGCAGCGCGGACTTGGGGGAAATCCGAGCGCTTGTCGTCAAGCGAAAATTCCGTGCCGCGCGGCGTTTGGCGCGTAAGCTCCCCGGTAGCGTCATGAAATATAACCTTTTAGGCTGCCTGTCGGCGATTAATCACCGGAATAAGGCGGCGATAAGGGCGTTTGCCGAGGCGCGGACGCTGGACACCGGAAATGAAACCGCGGCGGCGGCGCTGGAAAGCCTGTCCGGGCGCGGGTGGAATAAATTTGCCGTTTAGGTCAAAAATCGCACTTTTTTCGTGAAATCAATTGAAATGCCGGCGAATCCGATGAGATTAGGGGAAATTTGAACATGAATTTTTACGAAACGCTGAATGTTGAAAAAACGGCGGACGCGGATGAAATCAAGCGTTCCTACTTTCGGCTTGTGCGCCAGTTTACGCCGGAGAAAAACCCGGAGCAATTTAAAAAAATCCGCGAAGCATACGATGTGTTGTCAAAGGCAGACTTACGCCATATGTACGATGCGTCCCTGACGGACACATCCGAAATGGCGGAAGGCGCTGTGCGGATGCTTGATACGGCGCAAGAACTACTGCGCCGAAACCGTAAAGGGCCGGCACTTGAAACGCTGGAGACCGCCGTTAAGGTATACCCGGATGAAACGAAGCTGAAAGAAGAACTGGCCTTAGCGTATTTTGAGGCGAAATATCCTGGAAAGGCGCTGAAACTTTATGAAGCCCTGATCTGGGAAAATCCGGATCACCTGAAATACCATTATCGTGCCGCCGAGTGCTGCAATGAACGAGGCTGGAAGAAAAAAGCGTTGGAATACGCAGGGTTCGCAATGAATGCCGACAAAGTGAATGAAAAATATCATTTCCAATATTTATCGTTTTTGTGTTACCAAGCCGGTTTTACGCAGTTAGTCGAGCAGTGTATACACTCCGTTAAGGAAATCAACGCGCACGGTGGCAAGGCACCCAATATCGCGCTTTTTGGGCTGTCAACCCTACTCAAACACAGATGGGACATGTCTGATGATAAAGTGTTGTTTTTTTCAAACGCTTTAGCTTCGCAAAGTAAAGGTATTTCCGTTGAACAGCAATGCAATCTGAAACTGGCTCTGGACACTTTCATAATCCGTGTATCTTGCGAACGCCGATTCTTTCTTTTTCCGGTTTTGGAAACCACAATTGAAAATATCGGCGCGAATGAATTGAAAAATAATGGATATTATGATTTGCTTAAGGTTGGTTACACCGCCCAACAAGCGACGCAGAGCGGTATTCCCCGCAATCTTGCGGCGTTGGCCTTTTTAAGCGCTGTACGGCGTTTTCCGAATGAAAGCTCATATGACGCCGAAGATGTGGCCGATGAAACTGAACTCTTCGAATTTGAGGTTTTGTATTATTTTGATTTTCTCCGTCCTCACATTCTGCGGATTAAACAGGAGTTTCCCTTGTTATACAAATACGCCGCGGAATTTTTCGATTCCGCGCTGGGCAATTCAAATACGGAAATGAATTTGCAACTGAAACTCCGTCAAAAGGGCTGCGATGCCGCATGGGAACGCGGCAACGGAATGTGGCTGGATTTTGATTGTTTGGGCGGAGAGGATTTCAAGCCGCCCAAACAAGACCCGCGCCGCGTGGAGTGTAAAACAAAGCCGAATGAACCTTGCCCCTGCGGTAGCGGCAAAAAATTCAAAAAATGCTGTGCCGGTCGCTAAATATCATAAGCGGGATAATTACACAATACTTCCTTTTGCGATAAATACGGGGTAGGAATCAAACCCGGTAAGTACCCGTCCGTCCTGAATGGCGACGTCCTTGTCCGTTATGACCCAGGTGAGTGCGGCGTTTTTCCCGAGGTTTGTGTCTTGTAAAATCATGCTGTTTCGGACGACTGCGCCCTTGCCGATTTGCACCCCGCGGAACAGAATACTGTTTTCCACTGTGCCCTCAATCCGGCAACCGTCGGCGATGAGGGAATTTTTCACAAAGGCGGAAAGCCCGTATTTCGCCGGCATGTCGTCCCGGGATTTTGTGTAAACCGGGCGGCCTTTCGGAAAAAGCGCGGCGCGCACCTCCGGCTTTAATAAATCCATGTTTGCATTCATGTACGACTGAATGGAATCAATTACGGCGGTATATCCATGAGCGGGATAGCCGTAAATTTTCAACTTGTTCACATTTCGCTGCAGAATATCGCGTCCGAAAATTTTCAAGTTCCGAGCCGCGGCGTCGGTCACCAAATCCATCAACAACGCCTTGGAAATGACCACAATATCCAGCGCGAAGTTGCCGTGGGGCGCGCCTTTCGAAGATACCCGGATATCCTGAACCAATCCGGTTTCGTCCAACTTCATATCAATTATGTCGTCTATGCCGCAAAGGTCGCCGCCATTTTGATATACGACCGTAATGTCCGCGCCATTTTCCTCGTGAAAATCGACCAATTCTTCAATGTCGAGGTTGCTGACCACGTCCGCGTCGCACATGATAACGGTGTTTTGTGTGCTGTGCCGCAAAAAACCCATAATCCCGGTCAGGCCCTGTACCTTGCCCTTATACAACACGGCGGAATCGCGGC
>JAISRF010000057.1 GCA_031273775.1 Oscillospiraceae bacterium | reverse complement strand
CACCGCACTTAACAATTTGTTAAAAAGCGAAAAAAACCGCCAGTATATCGGCGGTGACACGCTTGTTTACTGGGCTGAGGGCGAGGGAGAAACTGAAGCGGAGGCGTTTTCGTGTTTTTCTAACCCAACGGAGGACGACAGTGAAAAGTTGTCCGCCATTATGGGGCGTATCTCGCAAGGGCAGCCGGTAGATTTAGATGGTTGTGATTTTCAGAAGCCGTTTTATCTGTTATGTCTTTCACCGAACGCGGCGCGAATCAGTGTGCGGTTTTTCCATGTGGGAACATTTGGAAAAATCATTGCAAAAATAGCGGAACACTACGGAAATCTGGAGCTTTATAGCGCCCAGAAGGAAACATTCAAATACCTGCCGCCTTGGATATTGCTGAGTGAAACAACTGTAAAAGGCTCTGCTTCCGACGCCGCGCCCCTTCTTGGAGGGCAACTCATGCGAAGTCTCCTGCTCGGTGAGCGGTATCCTATTACGTTGTTCAACGCGATTCTCACACGCATCCGATCCGGCAGCGAAATCAACCGCGCGAAATCCGCCGTCATCAAAGCGGTTCTCATAAGAAATTACAAAGAAAGCGAGGTTTCAATCATGGCATTAAATCCAGAATCTACCAATGCGGCCTACGTGCTCGGACGGTTGTTTTCCGTTTTGGAAAGGCTGCAAGCGCAGGCGAACAAATCCGCGAATATCCGGGAGCGGTATTTTGCCAGCGCGTGCGCAAATCCGTGCTCCGTGTTCCCCACACTCCTGAAACTTTCCACCCACCATTCGGCGAAGCTTGACAACGCGGTATTCTACGAAAAGCTGAAAACCGATTTACTCGGAAGATTGGAAAGCGAAAACCCCTTTCCCGCCGCGTTTAGTTTAGACAATCAGGGGCGATTTATCCTCGGTTACTACCATCAGACACAGGAGTTATTTACATCCAAAAAAGAAAAGGAGACCACAGAAAATGAGCAATCCAATCACTAACCGGTATGAATTCGTTATCCTATACGATGTGGAGAACGGCAACCCCAACGGCGACCCGGACGCGGGTAATATGCCGCGCATAGACCCCGAAACCGGACACGGGATTGTCACCGACGTGTGTATCAAGCGCAAAATTCGCAATTACATTGACCTTGTCAAGGACGGGGAGAATGGTTTTGATATTTATATCAAGCAGGATATTTCACTCAACGCTCAGGACGCGAGGGGGGTAGAAACCGTTAAAGATGAAAAGGACAAGGAAAAAAAGAGTCTTGGATTCCGCGAGTACATGTGCCGCAGTTTTTACGACATCCGAACCTTCGGCGCGGTGATGACGACCGCCGCAAAGGACAAAACGCTCTCCAATGTGGCCGGGCAGGTGCGCGGTCCGGTTCAGTTTGCGTTCGGCAAAAGCATTGACCCGATTGTACCTCAGGAAATTAGAATTACGCGTGTTGCAATTACAACAGAGGATAAAGCCGCGAACGCGTCCACCGAAGTGGGGCGAAAACATATCATTCCCTACGGCCTGTATCGTCAGGAGGGTTTTATCTCGGCGAACCTTGCGCAAAAGGTGACGGGCTTCTCCGAAGCGGATTTGGAACTTTTTTGGAATGCGGTAGTGCATATGTTTGACGAGGATCGAAGCGCCGCGCGGGGCAAAATGACACTGCGGGAATTGATTGTCTTCAAGCACGCCAATGAACTGGGCTCCGCTCCGGCGCACAAGCTGTTTGAGCTTGTGCGAGTAAGCCGTAAGGAAAACGTGAAAACGCCCCGCGCTTACACGGATTATGCCGTTTCCGTTGGTTTGGCACCAGAGGGCGTGACCATTGAGCGGAGGGCATAATGTACGCAGAGGAGGATTTCCTTCTGCTGTCCGGCATTCAGCACTTCTCCTTCTGCCGGCGGCAGTGGGCGCTGATTCATATTGAACAGGCGTGGGCGGAAAACGAGCGCACCGTTTCCGGCGGGCTGATGCACAGGCGCGTACACGATAAATTCTTCGACGAAAAGCGCGGCGACCGGCTGTTTATCCGCGAAATGCCTGTGATTTCCCGGGATATGGGTGTTTCCGGGCAGTGCGATATGGTTGAGTTCCGGCGGGATGACGCAGGTGCTGCGCTGTTTGGTCGGGAAGGAAAATGGCTTCCCGTACCCGTAGAATACAAGCGCGGCAGCCCCAAAATGTCCGACGCGGACCGGCTTCAACTCACCGCGCAAGCCATGTGCTTGGAAGAAATGTTGTGCTGTCCGGTCATTGAAACGGCGTATCTGTTTTACGGCGAAACCAAACGGCGCGAGGCGGTCGCGCTTACGGACGAGTTGCGCGAAAAGGTAAAAAATACGTTTGCCGAAATGCATGAATACGCGGCGAGAGGGCACACGCCGCGCGTTAAGCCGTTCAAATCATGCAACGCCTGCTCGCTGAAAGAGATTTGTGTGCCTAAATTGCCGAACGCCGGCGTTGAAGATTACCTTAACCGGCTATTGGAGGCGGATGTGTGAAAAAGCTCTTAAATACACTTTACGTCACCACACCGGACGCGTACCTCTCGCTTGACGGGGAGAATATCGTTGTCCGGCGCGATGAGGCGGAACTAACGCGCGTACCTTTGCACAATTTGGAAGCGGTGGTGACGTTTGGTTACACCGGCGCGTCACCTGCGCTGATGGCCGCCTGCGCCACACGCGGCGTTGCCCTCACGTTCCTTTCAAAAAGCGGGCGGTTTTTGGCCAGCATTGCCGGTGAAATGCAGGGCAATGTTTTGTTGCGCAAGACGCAGTACCGCATATCCGATTCGGAGCCCGACAGCCTGAAAATTGCGCGGAACATGCTGGCAGCCAAACTTCACAACAGCCGTTGGGTGCTTGATCGCGCTACGCGCGACCACGAGCTTGTCATCAACGCAAAAGGTATCCGGGCGGCTGCGGAGCAGATTGCCAACGCAATTCCGCTTGTGCGCGAAACGTTGGACTTGGAAGCCCTGCGCGGCATTGAGGGCGAGGCGGCCAGCCGATATTTTTCGGTGTTTGATGAACTGATTTTGCGGGACAAGGATAGCTTTTCATTCGTATCACGCAACCGGCGACCTCCGATGGATAACGTCAACGCCATGCTGTCGCTGACGTATACGTTGCTGGCCAATGACTGCGCAGCGGCGTTGTCAACGGTCGGGCTGGATCCGTATATCGGGTTCCTGCACCGTGACCGCCCGGGGAGAAAATCGCTCGCGTTGGATTTGATGGAGGAACTGCGCGCTCCGCTCGCCGACCGTTTTGTGCTGAGGCTAATCAACAACCGGCAAATGGACGCGTCCGATTTTTACACCAAAGAAAACGGCGCGGTGATGCTAAAGGACGACGCACGCCGCAAGTTTCTTTCCGCGTGGCAAACCCGAAAACAGGAAGAATTAAAGCATCCGTATTTAGGCGGAAAAATCTCGTGGGGGCTTGTACCGCACGCACAGGCATTATTACTTGCGCGGTATTTGAGGGCGGATTTGGACGGTTATCCTCCGTTTATGTGGAAATGAGGCGAGATATATCTTAGTGCTGATTACTTACGATGTCAACACCGAAACGGTAGCCGGCCGTAAGCGGCTCCGGCAGGTCGCAAGGGTTTGCCAGAATTACGGGCAGCGTGTACAAAATTCCGTCTTTGAATGTGTGCTTGACGCCGGGCAGTTGCTGTTGGTCAAAGACAAGCTAATCAACCTAATTGACTCCGGGACGGACAGTCTGCGGTTTTATTCACTTGGGAATAGCTATAAAAGCAAAGTCGAGCATCATGGCGCAAAACCCGGTTTTGACGTGACCGATCTGCTGATTGTGTAGACGTGTTAGAGTGTCCTCGAAAACTCTGAGAGATAGCTCCCCCCGAACCGCGCCAAGTAAACAAAAAAGCCGTCAAAATCACCAAATGTCAGAAAAAGGCCGCAACGAAGCAAACCTGCCGAGTGCAGATTTTTCAAGAGTGCATTAAATTCACAGGTTTCAGATCAAGCGGCACCTTTCAAGCCGAAAATGGCGTTAAAGTCGAACAGCACCAAAGCCTTCAACTTGGCAAGCTGTGCATCAAGATGGATGTTAACCCCCGCAACGGTCGTGAAGAACGAAATCCTCTTTTTCCCGCGTGCCTTTGAATTTTCAATGCCGTAGTGATGCATAATGCGATTGTTAACGCATTCAGCGGCGGTGCTCTCTTGTATAATCGCTTTCCGTTTAGCGATTCCTCCGGGGATTTTAGTAAACAGCCTAATATCCCATTGTGCCTTAGTGTATTTGGTTCTGCCATATTGTGTACAGGAACAATCGGCGCAGTTTTCATAAGTTTTGCCGCAAGCCTTTGGGCAGTGCCATTTAACCCGACTCCGGTCTTTGCCGCCAGATCCGCAGCAAATCATTTTATTTCCGCCTTGTTGTACGTCGAAATGAAATACCACGTTTAGCCATAAAAGTATTGCTCGTTATGGCTATCCCAACCCCTAGTGATATTGGGGTCGGAAGACTGCGGGGGCAGTCGCAAAAAATGAGTCGGTTGATGAAGTCGTAATAGCTGGCGATGCCGGGAAACACCTTGTGAAAGCCGCAGGCAATTTGAAAAACCGGGTTGAGACGTAGTTATCCAATCCACTTGTTCAGAGGAAATTTGAGGCAAATCATAAAACAATCGAGCGAAAAATCTCAGGTTGGTTTTCAGAAGGTCTTCCGGTTGAGGAGTACAAAAGAAACATTTTCGTTTTAAGGGTGTCAAGGTTCAAAATGAAGACTTTTGATATGAGATCTTGGTGTTCCCAAAGAGCATAAGGGATGTTGCTTAGCGATTTCGGACAATGCGGCAACGGCTTGCTGCTGGTAGTCTGCGTGAGATGTCCATGTTCCTAACAAAATAATCACCCTTTTTTGTAAGTACGGAAATAAAATCCGTCCTCGGTGATTATTGGGGAAATTTGAAAATATTAAGCGATTACCGCTACAATTTTGTGCAATATTTTGTAAATTATTCGGATAAAATATTTTGTGCAATTTTACCTCAGAAAATCTGGGGGGAATTGAAAAAAGCGCGGCTTGCGCCAACTCTTTATTTTCAAGGCTTTCCGAGTTTTCAAAGAGATTAGTGTTATAATCAGGAGAATTTTGGTTGACCGATTTATTGATTCGGTTAGCAGGCATACAGTCAAGCGCGAAGGTCAAGCAAGCATCAAAATCCTGCCAGGTTCGCACCGCAAAATGCTCAGGAATTGTAAAAATATTACACATTATTTTGGTTTTCCGCGAGTTGCAAAAATTTTCTTGACACAAACCTCCAAAAAGATTTATAATGTAAGCGGAAAGGTTGCACTTTCCGCAGTCGTACCCCGCAGGGGGTACGTGGATTGAAACAGGTTGACCCCGCCGCTGTTGCCACAGTTGGCGGTCGTACCCCGCAGGGGGTACGTGGATTGAAACAAGACAAAAGTTGAAAGCCTTGAAAAGCGCATGGTCGTACCCCGCAGGGGGTACGTGGATTGAAACAAACAGAACTGGTTGAACGATGGA
>JAISRF010000226.1 GCA_031273775.1 Oscillospiraceae bacterium | reverse complement strand
CATATACCGGTATGATGCTGACGACCGTGGTGGCCGAGGCGGCGCGTATGCTCCGGCTGGAGCGCGGGCCGGAGGTTTTTGATATGGAGTTGAGCGGTATTGCGATTGGTGATGTGGTGCTGCTGGGGATTCCGGGTGAGCCCTTTACCGGTGTTGGGCGCGGATTAAAGGAAGCCGGCGGCTGGGAGCTGGTGCTGCCCACCTGTCTCACCAATGGGCACCAGGGCTATTTTCCGATGAAAGACTCGTATGCCGAGGGCGGCTATGAGACCAGAAGCTCCAACTTCCGTGAAGGCGCCGCGGAGCTGATTATTGAAGAAGGCAAACAGTTAATGAAGGAACTCCGCAAAAAATAGCAAATAGAGGTGTTTGAAAATATGAAAACGAGGACAGCCATAAAAAACGCCGTTTTGGTTATGCGCGACCACCTGATTCCCGATGGGGTTCTGCTGGTGGAAGACGGAAAGATTTGCGCCTTCGGCGATCGGAAGAGGCTTCCCGTTCCGGACGGCGCGATGGTTATTGACGCCGGAGGAGCGTTTCTGGGACCCGGCCTTGTTGATATTCACGCCCACACCGGCGGCGGAGTTTTTTTCCGAGACGACCCGATTGCGGCGTCCCGGCACCATTTAAAACACGGCGCCACCACCGTTATGCCCGCGTTATATTTCAGTATGAACGCCAAAGAGTACGTGGAGGCCATAAACGTTCTGCGTAAGGCCATGGAAAGTAGGGACTGTATCAACATCGGCGGATTATACATGGAAGGACCCTACCTTAATCCCAAGTTCGGCGCGGACAGAACCTCCATTCCGTGGCAGGGTCCGGTCGCTTCCGCAGATTACGCTCCGATGGTCGACGCAGCGCGGGACATAGCAAGAGTGTGGGCGCTGGCTCCGGAACGGGAAAATATTTTGGAATTTGTCCGGGACGTCCGGGGAAAAAACCCTGACGCGGTATTTGCCGTGGCGCACAGCGAGGCCTCTCCCTATGAAATTGAAGCGCTGATACCCTACGGACTTTGTATTGGTACGCATCACACCAACTCCACCGGCAACGGCCCCTCATATTCCGAGTGCCGCGGCGTTTGTGTGGATGAAGCCGTCAACTACAACCGTGAGATTTACGCTGAGTTGATTTGCGACAATATGGGCATCCATGTAAACCCTTATATGCTTCGTCTGGTGCGAAAAATCAAAGGGGACGACCGGATTATTCTCATTTCCGACGCCAATGCCGACGACGGACCGGTTCCGCGGGGGTATGAAGACGCAACCGAGATTAATTTTGATCATTCCGGCGAGATTTCAGGCTCAAAGCTGACGCTGAACATCGCCTGCCGAAACATGATGAAGCATACCGGCGCTTCCATTGTTGATGTGTTTAAGTTCGCGTCTTACAATCCCGCAAAAGCCGTCGGGTTTCGTGACCGTGGTGAGCTCGCTGTGGGAAAACGGGCGGATTTGATACTGGTTGATTACAACATGAATGTAAAAACGGTCATTTTGAAAGGAGAACCCCGGTAATGAAAGACATCCTATTCGATCCCCCCTCCAAGTTTGATTTCAAGTGCGGCGATTATGTTCCGTTCAAGGACAGAGAGGTCTGTGAGCGTCTGCGCGGGCTCAGCGGCAAGGACTTGGAAAAGCACGCCAATCCGGATTTCAACATCAAGGTGATCATGAATCCCCATCCCATTCTGATTGCCACTTTATTTTCCAGAATCCAGACCGCTGCCGAGAAAGGCGAAAAATATACCATGATTCTTGGCAACCCGGAGCCGGAAACCTATATTCCTCTTGCGCAGCTGATCAACTATTTTCAGGTGGATTGCAGACGGTTGCATATCTTTGCCATGGACGAATGGGCGGACGACGCGGGAAACATCGCGCCCGAGACCTATGAGGCGGGATTCGTGCATTCCATGCTGAAATATTTCGTGTATCAGATTGATTCCAAGCTGCGTATGCCGCTTGAAAACGTTCATTATCCCACCAATAAAAATATCGGGGATTATTCCAGGCTGATTACCGAAACCGGTGAGGGTGGCGCGGATATCTGCTCCTCCTCTCCGGGGTGGACCGGTCATATGGCGTTTATCGAACCGGTGGAGGAATTCATGGCGGATAGCACAGAAGAGTGGCTGAATATGGAGGCGCGTATTGTGACGCTGCACCCTTTGACTGTGGCTCAAAATTCTCTCCACGGCGTATTCGGTCAGTCGGGTTACATTGCGAGTGTTCCGCCAAAAGCCGCTTCCATTGGGCCTGTTGACGTGAAAAACGCGAGGGAGCGCATTGAGGTACATGCCCTGCTAACCAATAATACGTTTTCTTCCTGGCAGAGAATGACCTCCCGTTTGGTGCTCCACGGCCCGGTGACGCCATCTGTTCCCAGTTCCATGCTTCAGCTGATGAAGACACAGGTATATGTGAGCGAGGAAATCGCGGCGCCGTTTGAGTGCTGGGAAAAGATCGGGTACTAGTGTGGCGGGAGGAAAAACCGGAGGATAAAACAATCCAATACAAAATTCAAACGAAATACATATATATGAAATACGGTGAGTCATTTGAAACAGGAATCCTTGTTCCGCGCGAAAGCATCTATAGCAATAGAACAAAAAGCGGTGGCCGACATTGCCGGGTGTTTAGATAATACGGATTTTGGAAAAGCTGTGGAAATTTTAAGCACAGCTCCGCGCATTATGACTTGCGCCAGCGGTTCATCGGGAATCGCCGCCAAGAAATTTGCCCATTCCCTGTGCTGTATTGAACGGGGCGCGATGTTTATGCCCCCATGTGAGGCGGTACACGGCGGATTGGGAGCGCTAAAACCGGAGGATGTTATGGTTATGGTATCCCGCGGCGGACAAACCGCCGAACTGCTGCCGATTATTGACGTATGCAATAAAAAGAGCGCGGTCTTGATTGCGGTAACTGAAAACACGGATTCATATCTGGCAAACCGCGCCGACATTGTGATTCCTTTAAAGATTGAGAAAGAATCCGATAAATACAACATGATGGCAACTTCAAGCTATATCGCCACCATCGTGCTTTTCGACGCGCTTCTGTGCGCTGTTATGGAGGAAACCGGGTACAGGAGGGAGCAATTCGCTCTCATTCATCCCGGCGGCGCGGTGGGGCATATGTTCAAATCCGAAGAAACCGAGGAGAGTGTTTAAATGGTTACAGGCTTTAAAATCCGGCCGCCGTTTTTTGAAATAGGACCGAAAGCGTTTTTGTACGGAAAAAACATGCTGGAACTGGCAAAGGTTATTGACCGGACGGCGGCAAAATACGACGTGGACGTTATTCTGACGCCGCAATACACAGACATTAGGCTGGTGGCGGAAAACACGGAACGCATTTTAATATTTGCTCAGCATATGGATTGCCTTACGCCGGGCAGAGGTTTGGGTTCCGTGTTGCCCGAGGCGGTGAAGGCTGCGGGTGCGGTCGGCGTAATGCTCAACCACGCCGAAAAAAAGCTGACCCTTGAAGAAGTTGAGAAAACTATCCGCCGTGCCGACGAAATCGGTCTTGCAACTATTGTCTGCGCCGACACGCTGGAGGAACTGACGGCAATTGCCAAAATGTCCCCCAATCTGCTGGTTGCGGAGCCTACCGAACTTATCGGAACAGGGAAAACAAGCGGCAGGGATTACATAAAAGCCACCATTGAAGCGGTGCGCACAATCGACCCGGATATTATGGTGCTTCAGGGCGCGGGAATTTCAAACGGTCAGGACGTGTACGACACTATTATTCACGGCGCTTTGGCTACCGGCACCACCAGCGGAATTATGAAAGCCGCCGACCCTGCGGCAATGGTTGAGGAAATGCTGTACTCACTCCGCTCGGCATGGAATGAATTGCATAAAGACGCGCCGCGGGGCGCGTTAAGCGGGAGGGCGTGGAAAACCGCCACCGCGTAAGAAACGGCTTCGCGCCGCCCGACTGCCCGCGTTTCCCAATTGTCAATCGTTATAACGCAAAAAAATGGAGGAACAACAATGGAATTCAAAGTATTTCAAAAAGAACTGGAGCTTCAGTCAAGGGGGTGGATACCAACATTTCACGATGTGTCAAAGGAAATTTTGGAAATTGTAAAGGCATCGGGCATTAAAAACGGCACGGTCTGTATAGCGTCCCATCACACGACCTGCTCGGTCATGATTCAGGAGTGTTCCCATGATATCGATTCGTTCGATCTGGAATTTTTACAGCACGATTTGCTTGATATCATGCGCAAAATGATACCCGATTTCGCCGATGAGCATCAATACCGCCATCCCGGCCCAATCCACGCGCAGTTCGGTCGGTATGTCAACGAACCGGGCGATTTTACCAGTATGAACACCGACGGACATTTACGCTCTGTGTTTTTCGGTCGCAGTGAGACCATGACCATTAAGGACGGAGAATTGGACGGAGGCGAATTTGCCCATATTTATTTCATCGACTGGGATCACGTCCGCGCGCGCCGCAGGCAGCTCAATGTTACCGTTATTGGCACTGCGGAGGATGTGGGCGACAGAAAATGGCAGGGCGGCGAGGTCATTGATACCCTTCATAAATACACCGAAGAGGAAAAGGCGTATGACACGCACTACGACCTGCAGCTCAAAAGATAATCCGTGAAACGCGCAAATCCGATTATTCTGGTTTTAAGCGCGGCGTTATCCATGCTGTTTGTGTTTTTTGTGCTCCTGTTTCAAAACCCGGTTATGCTGTTTGTATCCGTTTGTGCGATCTGCGGTTTTTCACCCCGCTGTCCGTCGTCTGTTGCGGGGCGGAATGCCAAACCGCCGGGCACAGAAAACACCGCAGACGAAAAGGCTTACATAAATCAGCAGAGAGAGGAAAGAGTGCCGCCGTGTTAAAGCTAGAGCCTGCTAAATTATTTTCCGACTCAATGATTTTACAGCGCGACCGGAAAAACCCCGTATGGGGCGTTGGCGCGGACGATTCGACTGTAACCGTTTCAATTCAGGATAAAACCGTATCCGCGCCGGTGGAAAATGGGAAATGGGCGATAACGCTGCCGGCGCTTTGCCCCTGCCAAGGCTGTGAAATGCGTATTTCAGACGGTAAATCGGTAATCGCCATTTCAGACGTTGCCGTTGGCGAGGTTTGGCTCGCCGGCGGACAATCAAATATGGAATTTCAGTTTAAGTACGATATCGAATACAACGAGCTGGTTTCGTTCTTGAACAACAGGAATATACGCTTCTTCGACATTCCCAGACGTGCCTATGAAGGTCAATACCCGACGGCGCGTCTTGCCGAATATGGTTTCTGGCGGACGCTCACACCATTAGACGCAAAATGGTTCTGTGCCGTGGGGCTTTACTTTCAGTTAAATCTTGAAAAGGCGTTAAATGTCCCGGTTGGTATTATAGGGTGCAACTTCGGCGGTTCCTTTGCTTCGGCATGGACCAGCCGTGATTCGCATATGCGGGTACCGGAGTTAAAGAAGCTGCTGGATGAGTATGACGCGGCTGTAGAAGCGCTTGATATGGAGATATATGAAAAACAAATTACAGCGCAAGAAGAAAGATCGGCTCGTGTTGACAGCAGACCATATGTTGATAGGCAGCTATATGGAGAAGATCCGGTGAAAGTTCAGGCGGAGTTTTTGGCTAAACGCTTCCCGAAATGCGAGCATAAAGGTGAAGACGCGTCTCCGCCGGGCACACTTCCAATGGGGCCGAAATATTACAATCGTCCGGCGGGCTTGTGGGAAACAATGTTAAAAGAAGCCGCTCCTTATGGCATAAGGGGAGTGCTTTGGTATCAGGGTGAAGAGGACGCGGATTCGCGCAGCGATTTCTATGACAAATCACTGGCTGCGTTAATCGGCAGTTGGCGGGAATTATGGGGGGAAGATTTTCCGTTTTTGATCGTACAGCTCGCCCCGCTCTTGCGCTGGCTAACCCCCGCCAAAAACTTTCCTCAGCTTCGCGACAATCAAATGGCCGCGGCTAAAAGTATACCAGGCGTTTTTATTGCCTGTGTAATGGATGCCGGTGAACCCCTAAACGCACATCCCAGAAACAAACGACCGGTTGGTGAACGGTTAGCATTGCTCGCGCGCGGCAAGGTCTACCGCGAAAATATACTTTGTCAATCTCCCGAGATGATTGCGGCACAGCGAAAGGGTTCCATACTCTCTTTTGTCTTTGAAAACGCCGGTGATGGCTTGCGGTTAACCGGGTCTCTTCCACTGATGATTGACGGTGTATTAATCACCGGCGTGGAAGCGCGTGACGATACGGTAACTGTAACCACCGACGGTTTACCTTCATCACCTGTTACGGTATACTTTGCGTGGGAAAACTTCTGTGAGGTCAAACTGTTTAACAGTGCGGGACTACCCGCCTTTCCATTTAAAACTAAAGTGTAAGCGCCCAGATTCGTCAGCTGGAGTGATTTTCATGCCTCTCGTCCGATTCCCATACGGTAAAACCCACATTGAATATGACTTTCCGCAAGAGCGCCTTCGCGGATGTCTGATCTCCGCGCTGGAGGAATATGTGCCGGCGGCAAGCGGAGCTGAATTGATTGCGGGCGCTTTGAAACACCCCATCGGCGGTACACGTCTTTCCGAACTCGCCGCAGGCAAACAAAAGGTGGTCATTTTGGCAAGTGACCACACGCGTCCGGTTCCCAGCAAGCTTATTCTGCCGCCGATGCTACGTGAAATACGCGCGGGAAACCCCGGTGCGCAGATTACGATTCTTGTTGCGACCGGCTGCCACAGGGGCACCACGGCGGACGAGCTGCGTGAAAAATTCGGAGAAGATATTCTCCGCCGCGAAACCATTGTTATTCACGACTGTGACGCGCCCGACGCGGTAACCTTGGGAACGCTTCCCTCCGGCGGAAAGTTGGTCGTCAACCGTTTGGCGGCGGAGGCGGATTTACTTGTCGCCGAAGGGTTTATTGAACCGCACTTTTTTGCCGGTTTTTCGGGTGGGCGCAAAAGTCTTTTGCCCGGGGTGGCGGCGCGCTCCACCGTGCTGTATAACCACAGCGCCGATTTT
>JAISRF010000188.1 GCA_031273775.1 Oscillospiraceae bacterium | reverse complement strand
CTCACTCAGGCAAAAGCCGGCGAGCTCGCCCAGCTTTCCAATTTGGCGGTGCTGTGCGGGCATTATGAAGGTGTGGACGAGCGCCTTTTAGAAGAAATTGTTGACGAGGAAATCTCAATCGGAGATTATGTTTTAACCGGCGGCGAGTTGCCCGCCCTGATTTTATGTGACGCGGTCGCGCGGCTGACCCCCGGCGTTTTGAGTGACGATGAATGTTTCCAAAAAGACAGCCACCAAAACGGACTGTTAGAGTACCCACAGTACACCCGCCCGGCCGAATGGCGCGGACGCAAGGTGCCGGAAATCTTGTTTTCCGGGCACCACGCGAACATTGAGGCGTGGCGGCTGGAAGAAAGTAAACGGCGTACGGCGGAGAAAAGACCTGATTTGCTTCGCAAATCAATTGAGAGTTGAGAACCTGTATTCACAATTTAGGAAAGTATGGAGGCTATGCAATTGGATTACGCGGAGAAAGCACTTCTCAAACATGCTGAGTGGCGGGGAAAAATAGAGATAAACAGTCGCGCGGCGGTCACCGACAAGGATACCCTTTCGGTCGCCTATACGCCCGGGGTTGCCGCGCCTTGCCTTGAAATTGCAAAGGACGCCGGGCTTTCTTACAAATACACACGCCGGGGCAACCTGGTTGCGGTGGTGACCGACGGAACGGCGGTGTTGGGTCTGGGCGACATTGGACCGGAGGCCGCCATGCCCGTTATGGAAGGCAAATGCGTTTTGTTCAAGGAATTCGGCGGGGTGGACGCCTTCCCGCTTTGTGTGCGAAGTAAGGAAGTGGACACCATTGTAAATACGGTAGCTCTGCTTGCCGGGAGTTTCGGCGGTGTGAACCTGGAGGATATTTCCGCGCCGCGCTGCTTTGAGATTGAGCGCCGCCTGAAAGCGGTCTGCGATATTCCCATCTTCCACGACGACCAGCACGGCACCGCGGTGGTGGTTGTCGCCGCCCTGCTTAACGCGCTTAAATTGGTTGGAAAAGAGTTTTCCCGGGTAGAAGCGGTGGTCAACGGCTCAGGCGCGGCGGGAATTGCCGTCACCCGGCTTTTAATGTGTTTCGGGCTGAAAAACGTGATTCTCTGTGACCGTTCCGGCGCAATTTATGAAGGCCGCAGCGGTCTTGACGGTGAAAAGGCTGTCATGGCGCAGATTTCCAACAAGCAGCGCAAAGCCGGTACGCTTGCCGATGTAATCAAGGGCGCGGACGTGTTTATCGGGGTGTCCGCGCCAAAGACGCTGACCCCGGATATGGTGCGTTCCATGGCCAAAGACCCGGTCATTTTCGCCATGGCAAACCCCGTGCCAGAAATACAGCCGGATGAGGCAAAAGCGGCGGGGGCGGCGATAGTCGGCACTGGTCGTTCCGATTTCGCCAACCAAATCAACAACGTGCTGGCGTTCCCCGGCATTTTCCGTGGGGCGCTGGACGCGGGCGCGCGGGATATTAACGATGATATGAAGATTGCCGCTGCCCGGGCTATTGCTGCGCTTGTGCCTCCGGAGGAGTGTTCGCCGGAATATATTATCCCCTCCCCTTTCGACAACAGGGTTGCTCAGGCAGTCGCCGCCGCGGTAGCCGAAACCGCGCGGAAAACCGGCGTTTGCAGACAGTAAGGAATTAGGGGTTTATATATGTTTAAAAAGCTTTGGAAAAAATACAGGGAGTTGTTTTGGGAGCTGTTCCGCTTCGGGCTGGTGGGCGGCATTTCTTTCCTGTTCGATTACGGCACGTTAATGCTCTTTTTGCAGGTGTTTTTTAGCGGCGGCGACCGCGATATACAGCTTTTGGGATTTACCTTTGATTTATTCCTGTTTATCGCTACGGCGGTCGGGTTTATTGTCGGCGTGACCGTGAATTACATTTTGTCCATTCTGTTCGTGTTCAAAGCCGCCAAAGATGGCAAAGGACGTAGCAAAAAAGCTATGTTGGTTTTCCTGATTGGCGCGGTTATCGGCTTTTTTCTCACGGTTGCGCTTGTGCAGGTTGGCGCGGCGTTTTTTGGCAACGGAGCAATGGCAGTCACCTGCGTCAAAGTAGCCGCAACGATTGTCGTCATGTTTTGGAATTATATTACCCGGAAAATATTCATATTCAGAGTGTAAAAAACCGCCGCTTCTTTTGAGGCGACGGTTTTCTCTTTTGAAACTTATTTACTTATCAACGCGCTCAATAATCTCGTCCCGCTCACGGAACAGCAAAGAGATGCACCAAACGCCGGCGAGTGCCACCAAAGTGTACAGAATCCTGCTCACAATGGCCGCGGAACCACCGAACATCCAGGCGACGACATCGAACTTAAACAGTCCGACGCTCCCCCAGTTCAAAGCGCCGATGACAACCAATATTAAAGATATCCTGTCAAGCATTGTTAAAATTCAGCTCCCTTATAAGTTTCAGCATTATTATTGTCTTCCGGGAGTGTTTTATTCATGAATTTTTAATTTTTCAAATTGATTAACTGCCGTCATAACTTTTTTCAGGGATTATGCGTTCCAGCACCTGTACCTTGCAGTTTGGTGAAACGTTGTACACTCCGTAATAACCTTGCAAATCCACCGTTTTTCCTTTTGGCAAAAACACCGTACTGTAAAATGAGACACTACTGATTGGAGTCGAATGCATCTGCATAGCCACCATGGTCACGCGCCTGGCACCCTCAAACTTCAGCAGGTTCCGCAGGATGTTTTCCACCTCCCGCGTATCGCTCCGGTTGGTGCTGGCGGAAACGACGGTAATTACCTTGATGTTCTCCCCGTCGCCCTCTATAATCCGCAGATTCTGACCATCTCCAACAAACGCCAACGTCTCTGCGCCAGCCAATTCCTCGCTGATTTCGGTAGTAACGTAATACGGGTAAATGTTAAACACGCGGTAAAGCTCCTCGCGCCCGCCGAAGGCTGAAATAACCGCCGTTACCGAATATATAACTGTGCTGATCACAATTATAACGCAGATAAACGCGATGGAAAGCCAGTCATATTTTACCTTTGCGTCTGCCTCTCTTTTAACGACGAAAAGCCGAATCAAAATTTCCGCGCCCAGCGCAATCATGGCCACCGGCCAAGCGTTGATGATGATGTTCAGGGCGCTTTGTTTTGCGAAAAACGCCACGAGCATGGTGACACCCAACCCGATTAGCACCAGCCCGAAGGAAAAGGAACCCACACGGTACTGCCTCATCATACTTCCTCCCCGCCTTCATTTGTTTGATTGACTTCCGGCGTCCCGTTAGGCTTTTTCAGCGGTCGAATTAACAGCCAAAATCCTAACGCAATCAACGCGAGAGACGCGAAAACGGGTAGCACGAAGTTTAACCTTCCGCGAATCTGCCAGTCTATTTGATTCATGGCGGTGTTAAAAATGGAGAGAGAGCCTACGCAAATCAGCACAACGCCCAACGCGGTCTGGATTTTTTTGCTTTTCCAAAAATCCGTAACAACGGGCAGTTCAAACGAATCTTCCGGAAAATCAATGCCCTCTCTTTGCATTTTCGCCGAAGTATGCAGGCAGTCAAAAAAAGCGTAAATCCAAATAATCGGACAGGCTAAAACCGCAAACGGAACCAAAAAATCTAAATACAGTCTGCCTAAAAAAATTGCAAGTCCAATTACCGCGGCTTCCAGCAATATATAAAAGGTGCCGCGCTTCATGTACCCCAGGTACATATGTCCCATGCCGGGGACAAGAGCAAAAAGTTGAGCCAGCGCTCTGCTTTTTTTCATTTTTCTGTTTCACCAAACCTTTCTTAATGTACCAACTCAATGTTCATGAACACATTTCATGTGCTAACCGACAAATCTTCACCATCCTGTTTGAAATAAAGTGTGAATCAATTTATACATCGTTTCGGTGTTTTGCGGTAATTCGGCCATGATACGCTCGAAAATCCCCAGACTCCAGCCCAGCAGTATCACAGCGGCGGAAGCAAAACTGGCGGCGGCGAAAATCCGGCGGCGGGAAATGATTTCCCTGGTTTTTTCCCGCTCAATCCGTGCGATTTTTCGCATGGCCGGTTCGGTCAAATCGCGGGCAGGGGTTTTTAAGTCATTTTCCGCTTCTTCCATTAACGCCCGCATTTCCGGAGCCGTTAAGTAATCACTATTCACGTTTTTAAGCGCACCTGACCTTTCCGCCCAAGCAAGGCAGTACCCGAACATTATGTGTTTGAGCGTTAGCTTTCACGCTTTCCCCACCTTTCCCTGATCAACCTCCGCGCGCGGTACAACCGTGTTTCCACGGTCTTTGGCGGTTCTTTTTCCGCTTCGGCGATTTCTTTTACCGACATACCGCGATATGCGAAATCGGTAACGGTTTTGCAGTATTTTGGCGGCAGAGCCTCTGTACTGTTTTTAAGACGCCCGAGTGTGTCGTTTTCCTCCGCGCACCGCTGGACGTCGTCCGGCGCGTGTGTGTCGACGGGGACATCTTGCATGCTGACAGAAGGCTTGCGACGGCGCAAAAAATCCACGGCGGCATTGGCGGCAATGCCAATCAAAATGGTTTTGCTGGCCCTACTTATACGAACGGTAACTACGGTGGAAACGGCGGGGCTGGCGGTGTGGGCGGAACAGGGAAGAACGTTACGATTTCCGTTGGTTCCGCGTCCGTGAACGGAGA
>JAISRF010000175.1 GCA_031273775.1 Oscillospiraceae bacterium | reverse complement strand
TGGACGGCGCTGATGTCCCATATTCCGGGACTTAAAGTGGTGTTCCCCGTCACACCATACGATGCCAAAGGCTTGATGAACGCCGCGCTTGCCGGAACAGACCCCGTCATATTTTGCGAGAGCCAGCGCGTATATGATATTGGCGAGCAATTCCACAAGGAAGGCGTTCCGGAAGGCTATTACGAAATCGAAATCGGCGAGCCGGACATTAAACGCGCCGGTAAGGATATCACAGTCCTCACCATCGGCACCACGCTTTACGAAGCCCTAAAAGCCGCCGATACCTTACAGGAAAAATATAACCTTTCCGCCGAGGTGATTGACGCCCGTTCCATCACGCCGTTTAATTATGAAAAGGTCGTGGAATCGGTTAAAAAGACCGGGCGGCTGGTTCTGGCAAGCGACGCCTGCGCCCGGGGAAGCGTCTTGCAGGATATGGCGCAAACGGTCTCCGAGCTGTGCTTTGACTATTTAGACGCGCCGCCCGTGGTGGTAGGCGCCCGCAACTGGATAACCCCCGCTTTCGAGCTGGAAGAACACTTTTTCCCGCACTCCGGCTGGATTCTGGACGCCATTGACCAGAAAATTCTGCCCCTGCCCGGTCACGTTTCAGAGCAAAATTTCACAGAGTTGGAAACGATTAGGCGAAATAGGCTTGGCGTTTAACCAATTTAGGTTTTTCCTTTGTCTTAACATGTTAAAAAAGGATTGATTTTGATGACCCCTGAAATTCGTGAAAAGGCCGCCCGGATCGCCCCCGCTGTCCGTATGCTGCTCAAAACCGGCGAAACCGCCATCGTTACCTTCCGTGAAGCGGAGGTGTCTTTAGGTGCTGCCTCCGACGGGCTGTGCGTTCTGCCCTCCTCCCTTACGCTTGAATCCGCTTATAAATTGCTGGAAGAGAGACTGGCAAAATGGAAGATCGAAAACGGAAAAAATCCCGGAATCGTAGGCGTGGAGGGCTTAGGAATTTTCGCCTTCGGAATCAATACGCAGGAAGCCTCTGAGACCGCCGGCGCGTTTCTTTCCGGCTCTCCCCTGCCCCGGCGCGGGAACGCGCCGGAAAACGCGGGCAAACGCCTGGCGGAAAAGATTGTCGTCATCACCGGTTCCGCGCAGGGGTTCGGACTGGGGATTGCGGAGGAAATGCTCAAACAGGGTGCAAACGTCGTCCTTGCCGATTTAAACTATGACCTCGCCTGCCGGAATCAGGAGATTTTGGAAAATCAATACGGCAAGTACCGTGTCACGTCCGTAAAGGTTGACGTTTCTGATGAAGAATCCGTCCGCACCATGGTGGAATATGTGGTTTTAATGTACGGTGGAATCGACGTGTTTGTGAGCAACGCCGGGGTGCTAAAAGCCGGTTCGCTGGAGGAAATGACCCTTTCCGCGTTCGAGTTCGTGACTAAAATAAATTACACCGCGTTTTTTCTTTGCGCCAAATATGCATCGGAAATTATGAAAATCCAGCACCGCTTCGCGCCCGGGTATTATTCTGACATCATTCAAATCAACTCGAAATCCGGATTATCGGGCAGTAACAAAAATTTCGCCTACGCCGGCGGCAAATTCGGCGGGATCGGGCTGGTACAAAGCTTTGCGCTGGAACTGGTACCGTACCACATTAAAGTAAACGCCGTCTGCCCCGGAAACCTGCTATCCGGGCCGCTGTGGACAGACCCGGAAAAAGGGCTGTTTGTACAGTACCTAAACACCGGCAAGGTGCCAGGCGCAAAAACCGTAGAGGATGTGCGCCGCTTTTACGAAAGCAAGGTGCCCATGAACCGCGGCTGTGAAATTATTGATGTAGCGCGCGCCTGTTTCTACATCATTGAACAGGAGTACGAAACCGGGCAGGCGCTGCCGGTCACCGGCGGACAAAATATGCTCAAGTAGTGGCGATCTTCCCCGGTCGGTCGGGGCACATAACGCGCCGCGAATAAAATTTTTCACGCCTTTCGCGGTTAAATGAAGAATCAAATTCATTTTGGGGGATTAGACTGTGAATATTGATAAACTTATTGGGCAACTGAACGCCGAGACAAAGGAAGAACGTTTGGAAGCGCTTTTGACGCTGACCGCGGCCATTGAAGGCGGCAGAATTCCCCGACCGCCACGCGGGAATGACGTGAACAACCACATTCACACGTCTTACTCTTTTTCGCCCTACTCCCCTGCCAAAGCGGTTTGGATGTCGCTTCAGGCGGGGCTTGCCACCGCCGGGCTGATGGATCACGATTCCGCCGCCGGAGCCGAGGAATTTATCCGCGCGGGTGAAATTGCAGGACTGCTCACCACGGTCGGGGTGGAATGCCGTGTGGATATGTCCGGGACATCGGTCGCGGGCCGCAGGCTCAACAACCCCGACCAAGCGGGTATTGCTTATGTCGCCCTGCACGGCATTCCGCACACGCAGCTGGGCACAGTGCGCGAATTTTTCCGTCCGTTTATTGAAAAGCGAGTATCTCGAAGCCGTGCCATGACAGAAAAACTCAACGGTATTTTCGCGGACTTTGGCATTTTACCGGACTTTGACCGCGATGTGCTGCCGCTTTCCAATTTCGCGGACGGCGGCACGGTAACGGAACGGCACCTGTTGTTCGCGCTGGCAAAGGCAATCATAAAAAAATGCGGCAAGGGCGCGGTGTTGGTTGATTTTCTTCGGCAAGAACTTGGCGTTGCGCTTTCCGGCAAGCCCGCCGACTGGCTGGCGGACGCGGCAAACCCCTTTTATGATTACGATTTGTTGGGTGCGCTAAAAAGCAGTTTTTTAGAGCGATTTTATATTCCCGCGGCAGAGGAATGCCCAAAGGTTTCCGACTGGCTTGCGCTTTGCGAAAGGGTCGGTGGGATTTCGGCGTACGCTTATTTAGGCGATGTGGGACTTTCCGTTACCGGCGACAAAAAGGCCCAGCGGTTTGAGGACGCCTTTTTGCCGGATCTGT
>JAISRF010000166.1 GCA_031273775.1 Oscillospiraceae bacterium | reverse complement strand
CGCGAACCGTCTGCCGGCGCTGAACGTCCGTAAAATAAGCAGGAACAGTAATCACCGCCGTCGTGATGGATTCCCGCAGATAATTTTGGGCGCATTCCACCAAATATTTGATTAAGTAGCTTTGAATTTCCTCCGGATCGTACTCTTTACCATGCGCCGAAAGTTTGACGCCCGTCCCAAACAAGCGCTTTACCTCCATGAATGTACAGTCTGGGCGTGTAAAAAGCAGGTGTTCCGCCGCCTGACCAACCACAATTTCACCGTTTTCGCCAATTGAAACCACCGATGGCGTGACGACTTCGCCGTCCAAGTTCGGAATCAGGACGGGAACCCCATCCTTCACATAGGCGATTTCAGAGGTGCTTGTCCCCAAATCAATTCCAATAATCTTACTCATTTTCTAACCCCTTACTGATAATAACTGACGCTTTCCGGATGATTTGACCGTTGTAAAAAAAGCCTGTTTCCAAAACCTCCGCCACACATTCGAAAGGATGCGCGGAAGAACGCGCCGCCTTCGCCACGTGCAGGCGCACGTCAAACGGTTCGCCGACCGCGCCCAACCTCTGCAAACCACATGCATTCAAGCGTTCTAATAACAAATGCCGCAATATGTTCGCCGGTTCGGAAAAATCCGGATCTTCCTGGTATTGTTTCCAAAATCCGTCCGTGGCATCGCTTACGCCTACCAAGGCCGCGACAAGCGCGGATTCCCGCTCTAACGCGGCGAAAAGGTCATTTCCGGCTTTTTCCTTTTCCTTGACAATATCGTATATTTCTTCAATTTGAAGAGAAATGTCATCGGTTTTTCGTGAAAGCCTGTCAGCCAGCCTGGTCTGCGCCTCTGCTATTTCCGCAAAAGTGTCTGCCGGAGGCGTTTTTTCCTCCGCCAGAAGCCGCTCTAATTCACGTTCAAAGTCCATATTTTATCTCCTTACCCGCATTGACCTTAAAACCCCTGTGTCGTTTGACCCGATTTTCCATATACGCAATTACTCCAACCCCGAAAAATAAGAGCAGTACCAGAATAACAGATTCGGACAAATATGTCAAATAGAAAATTGTTCGGTTTTCAGCAGGTTCTAAATCCTTTGGTCAACAACCCCGAGCAGGCTGTTCTTAAACTCCGCGAAGCGGTTTTGCCCAACCGCTTCGCGAATCCGTGACATCAGCGTGTTGTAAAAGTACAGGTTGTGGATTACCGCCAACCTCATACCGAGCATTTCGCCGCTTTTCAACAGGTGACGTATATATCCGGCGGAATAGCGCCCGCAGACCGGACAATCACACAGGGAATCAACCGGGGATTTGTCCGCCGCGTACTTTTGATTGTTCAGGTTTTTTACCCCACGCCACGTGAAAATATGACCGTGGCGGGCATTCCGGCTGGGCATCACGCAGTCGAACAGATCAATGCCTCGCTCCACCGCGTTCAGAATGTTGGCCGGCGTACCCACACCCATTAAATAGCGCGGCTTTTCCGGCGGCATTTCGGGGCATACGGAGTCCAACACCGCGTACATTTCTTCGGGCGTTTCACCCACGGCAAGTCCGCCCACCGCGTAACCGTCCAGGCCCATTGCCGCAATTTGCCGCATATGTTCTGTCCGTATGTCGGTAAACGTGCCTCCCTGATTGATACCGAAAAGCAGTTGATTGGGGTTCAGGCAGTCCCCACGGGCGTTTCGACGGCGCATTTCTGATTTGCAGCGTTCCAGCCAGCGCGCCGTGCGGTCGGCGGCGACCTTTACATAGGCATATTCCGCCGGGTTGGCCACACATTCGTCAAACGCCATGGCGATGGTCGAACCGAGGTTAGACTGGATTCTGATGCTTTCCTCCGGACCCAAAAAAATTCGCCGCCCGTCAATATGCGAGGCGAAAGTTACGCCCTGCTCGGTTATTTTTCGCAGGGGCGCAAGTGAAAACACCTGAAATCCGCCACTGTCCGTCAAAATGGGTCCCTGCCAGCCGGTAAACCCGTGAAGCCCGCCAAAACCTTTTACGGTTTCATCGCCGGGTCGGAGGTGCAGGTGGTAGGTATTGCAAAGCATGACCTGACAGCCGATTTCACCGAGATCGGCAGCGGAAAGCCCGCCGCGTATGGCAGCGGCGGTGGCAACGTTCATAAACGCGGGGGTTTCCACCGTGCCGTGTGCCGTTTCCAGCCTGCCGCGCCGCGCGGTTTTATCTTGTGAGATAAGTTTAAACATTTCTCTTTCCAAAATTCAGCCTTTCACAAAATCGCCATCGCGTCCCCAAACGAGAAAAACCTGTATCGTTCCCGCACGGCGGTTTTATATGCCTCCATGGTATTTTCGTAGCCTAAAAAGGCGGAAACCAGCATAATCAAAGTGCTTTCAGGCAGGTGAAAATTGGTAATGAGGCCGTCCATACATTTGAATGTATAACCGGGGTAGATAAAAATATCGGTTTCGCCGGTTTTTTCCTTTATTTCGCCGCTTTGCGCCACGCTTTCAACCGTGCGGCAGGCAGTCGTACCCACGCAAATCACCCGACCTCCGTCTTGCTTGGTTCGGTTGATGAGCGCGGCGGTTTCCGGCGGCAGAGTAAAATGCTCCGTATGCATTTTGTGCCGGGTGATATTATCTTCTTTCACAGGCCGGAAGGTACCCAGTCCCACGTGAAGCGTGACTTTCCCCACCTTTACGCCTTTTTCTTCCAGCGTGGACAGCAGCTCTGCCGTAAAATGCAGCCCCGCAGTGGGCGCGGCGGCAGATCCCGGTTCATTTGCGTACACGGTCTGATAACGGCCGGTATCCTCCGGCTTTTCGGTAATGTAATGCGGAAGCGGAATTTCGCCTATTTGCTCTATTATGCCGTAAAACGCGGCGGAATCAGCGAAAAAACGTACAAGCCGATTGCCGCCGTCAATCCATTCAACAATTTCTCCGGTCATTTTCCCGGAAAAATCAAAACGTTTGCCAACTCCTGCCTTTTTTCCGGGGCCGCACAGCGTTTCCCAAACCACGCTACCGTGTTCCGCGGCCATTTGGCGCAAAAGCAGAAATTCCACCTTCGCGCCATTGTCCGCCCGCTTGCCGTAAAGCCGTGCGGGCAGGACTCTTGTATCGTTTAATATCAGGCAGTCGCCTGGGGTAAGCAAAGAGGGTAAATCGTAAAAATGCAGGTGGCGTAAAAGCCCGGTTTTTCTGTCCACCGCCAAAAGGCGCGAGCCATCCCGGCGTTCGGCGGGGCGTTGGGCAATCAACTTGGGGGGCAATTCGTAAAAATAAGCGGATTTTTCTAAAATGGACAAGTAAACAGGCTCCTTTTCGCTGACGCTCGCATAAAATACATTGACAAGGAGGTTCGGCTGTGATATAAATAAGGTAGGCTGTCAGCTTGAAATGTAATGGGTTGCTGCGGATTCTTTCGCACGATAAACACCATTATATTTCATCTTTGATCGGTTTTCAACCGGTTTTTCGTTTTATGTCAAAATTATTTATCACTACGGAGGCGGCAGGTTTCATGAAAATATTCAATGTGGGTGTTGTGGGCGCAACGGGTATGGTTGGTCAGAGGTTTGTGTCACTTCTTGAAAATCACCCGTGGTTTAAGCTTACCGTGCTGGCCGCAAGCGCGAGAAGCGCCGGAAAAACTTACGGGGAAGCGCTTGGCGGGCGGTGGGTCATGCCCACTCCCCTGCCCCCTGAAGCCGCCCGAATGACAGTGCTAAACGCGGCGACGGATCTCTGCAAAATAGCCCAAAGCGTAGATTTTGTTTTCTGCGCCGTAGATATGAAGAAGGACGAAATCAAAGCGTTGGAAGAAGCGTACGCAAAGGCGGAATGCCCCGTTATTTCCAACAACAGCGCCCACCGCTTCACGCCCGATGTACCCATGATTATTCCGGAGCTTAACGCCGCGCACACCCAGATTATCCCATTTCAGCGGAAACGCCTTGGCACTAAACGCGGGTTTGTAGCGGTAAAGTCGAACTGCTCTTTGCAAAGTTATGTCCCGGCGCTGTACCCGCTTAACGATTTCGGCGTGGAACGTGCTCTTGTTTGTACCTATCAAGCGATTTCCGGCGCGGGTAAAACCTTTGATACTTGGCCGGAAATGGCGGATAATGTCATTCCGTTTATCGGCGGCGAGGAAGAAAAGTCCGAGCAAGAGCCGCTAAAAATCTGGGGCGAAATCAGCGGCGGCAAAATTCTGCCCGCCGGTTCCCCGCGTTTTACGGCGCAATGCATACGCGTTCCCGTTTCCAACGGTCACCTTGCCGCGGTATTCGCTGACTTCAAAAACAAGCCTTCGCGTGACGATATACTCGGCGTTTGGCAAAGCTTCCGTGGTATGGCGCAGGAACTTGGTCTGCCAAGCGCACCCAAACAGTTTTTGCATTACTTTGACGAGGACAATATGCCACAGGTAAAGTTGCAGCGCGATTTGGAAGGCGGCATGGCGGTTTCAATCGGCCGGCTGCGCGAAGACACACAATACCAGTACAAATTCGTCTGCCTTTCCCACAACACACTGCGGGGCGCGGCCGGTGGCGCGGTGTTGCTGGCGGAACTGCTGGCGGCACAAGGTTACATTGACTGAAATTGTGAATCATGGTGTGCTCCGCGCGATTTGTTTTTTCTGTTACTTATAATGAGGTGCGTTAATTTGAGCGTTAAAAAGACCATTTTCACCGGTGCCGGCGTGGCGCTGGTCACTCCTGTGAACGCGGATTTGTCGGTAAATTATGATAAGCTCCGCGAGCTTGTTGATTGGCAGATTGTAAACGGTACAGACGCCGTCATCGCCTGCGGAACCACGGGCGAAGCGTCCACCCTTACAGACGAGGAGCACGTAAAGGTCATCGCCGAAACGGTCAAGGCGGTAAAAGGGCGCGTTCCCGTGATTGCCGGAACGGGCAGCAACGACACGGCATACGCGCTGGAGCTGTCTTTAGAAGCGCAAAAAGCGGGTGCGGACGCCCTGCTTTTGGTGACACCGTACTACAATAAAACCTCGCAGACCGGGCTGATCAAGCATTTTATTTATTTGGCTGACCGGGTTGATTTACCGGTGATTTTATACAACGTGCCCAGCCGGACCGGTATGGATATCAAGCCGGAAACCTACGCCAAGCTGGCCGGACACCCAAACATTGTTGCGGTGAAAGAAGCCAACGGCAAAATATCCGAAGCGGCGCAAACCGCGTTGTTGTGCGGCGATAATCTTGATTTATATGTTGGTAACGACGACCAGATCACCGCGTTTATGGCTCTCGGGGCAAAGGGCGTTATTTCCGTGCTTTCCAATGTGATTCCGCGTCAGACACACGAAATGGCCGCAAAACTTTTAGCCGGGGACACAGCGGGAAGCCGCGCGTTACAGCTCAGGTATTTGAAGCTGATAAACAGCCTGTTTATCGACACAAACCCGATCCCGGTTAAAGCGGCCATGAACCTGATGGGATTTGATGTGGGCGGCTGCCGTATGCCGCTGTGCGAGATGAGCGGCGGCGATTTGGCAACGCTGGAAAGCGCAATGAAGGAAGCGGGAATTTTATAAATTGCAAGGGGCGCGGCGTCCCGGATATTTCGCGCCTACGGCACGCCGAGAGCGGCGTCCCATACGCAAAATGGGGAAGTGAAACGCGTTGACCAGAATATTGCTTAACGGAGCGAGCGGAAAAATGGGGCGGGTAATTGCCGCTTGCATTGCCGGACGCGCCGATTCTGAAATTGCCGCCGGAGCGGATGTGTCGCCCTTTCCCGGCGTGGATTTTCCTATGTTTACCACAGTTACCGATTGTACCGTTCCCGTTGACGTAATTGTTGACTTTTCGCATCCCGCGGCGCTGGCGTCCGTACTGGAATACGCCTCACAACACCGCGTCGGGGCAGTGATTGCCACCACCGGACTTTCACAAAACCAAGAGGACGAGGTAAAACGCGCCGCCGAATCCGTTCCGGTTTTCCGTTCCGGAAACATGTCGCTGGGAATTAACCTGCTGATGGAACTGATTAAAAAGGCGGCGGGCGTTTTGCGCGATTTCGATATTGAAATTGTCGAAGCCCACCACAATCAAAAACTCGATGCGCCAAGCGGCACAGCGTTTATGTTGGCCGACGCGGCGGCTTTTGCCTGCGATTCCCCAAAGTCTTACGAATACGACCGGCATTCACGCCGCGCGAAACGCAGACGTGAGGAAATCGGTATTCATTCCGTGCGGGGCGGTACCATCGTCGGCGAACACGAGGTTATTTTTGCGGGGCACGACGAGATTATCACTCTTTCGCATTCCGCGCGTTCAAAGGAGATTTTTGCCGTCGGAGCCATCAACGCCGCGATTTTTTTAGCCGGTAAAGAACCGGGGCTTTATGATATGTCCGATTTGGTCAATGCATAATTTAAAGGGGTGATTTATATGTCTGATTACAACATTTCCGTTTCCGAGGGCGTTTCCCTGGTGACCGTACAGGGCGCGCCAGCCGACTTGTGTTTTGTGTCGTCCCTGTTCGAGGCGCTTGCCGACCGGGATATTAATGTGGATATGATTTCCCAGAGCCCGCCGCAAGGGGCATTCGCACCGGTTTCCTTCACCATTTTGGAGGCAAAGCTTCCCGACTGCCTGGAACTTTTGGCGAAGCTCCGCGAAGCAAACCCGGCCATCCGGCCTTTGGTGTGTCACCAAAACTGCAAGGTGCTGGTTAAGGGTGAAAAAATGCGGAACACGCGCGGGGTGGCTGCCGCGGTATTCAGAGCTGCGGCTCAGGCCGGGACGGATGTACGGTTGGTCACCACGGCGGAAACCGAAATTTCCCTGCTGATTTCCGATTCCGGTCGGGACACGTTTTTGGCGGAATTGGAAAAAATAAACGCGTAACCACATGGGGCGAGGTTCGTCCTCACCATAACATATTTCCAAATTTAAAAGGGGTTGGGGTTCCATGTTCAAAGAAATAAACATCCGCGAGATCAAAGAAAGCGCAGTCGGGCTTATTGCCGATGAATGGATGCTGGTAGCCTCCGGAAACCCGAAAAAGTACAATATGATGACTGCCAGCTGGGGCGCCTTGGGCGAAATGTGGGGCGCAGATGTTGCCACGGCAGTGCTCCGGCCTCAGCGATATACCCGCGAATTTATGGAGGCAAACAAAACTTTTTCCCTTTCCTTTTACGGCGGCGGAGCCAAGAAAACCATTCATTCTGTCTGCGGCTCAAAGTCCGGGCGGGACCTGGATAAAGCGGAAGCGGCAGGACTGACGCCTGTCTTTTCAGATGGAACGGTTTATTTTTCAGAGGCTCGGCTGGTACTGGTTTGCGAGAAAATCTATACCTATGATATTGAACCGGAAAAATTCGTGAACTTTGATTTCGCAAAATGGTATCCGGAATAAG
>JAISRF010000131.1 GCA_031273775.1 Oscillospiraceae bacterium | reverse complement strand
CGTTCCACATGCAAGAGTGCATTGACGGCTGTGGGCGCGGCTACTCCACGCAAGGGGCAATTAAAGCCCTTCTGCGGCATCTTGATAAATTCGCCCTTGAAATGGATGTGGTGAGCAAGTGCTATTCTGGGTTGATCACCTCTGAACGCATTCCGGAAACTTCAAAGGTGCCGTTCACCGACGATGAAATTAACAAGCTGTGGGAGGCGCAAGCGGAGCCTTGGGTTGATTCTGTGCTGGTGTTTCTCTACACGGGCTTTCGCATTTCCGAATTATTAGCGGTGCGTTGCGCCGATGTGGATTTAAAGCAGCGCACCATCAAGGGCGGCACAAAAACTACCGCCGGGAAAAACCGCATTGTTCCGATTCATCCGCGCATTGTGCCGCTGATTCAAAAGCGCATGGGCGGCGAATTCCTTTTTGAACGTGAAGGAAAGCCGTGCAGCGTCGCCAAGTATTACGAACTTTGGGCAACGGTCATGAAGAAATTGGGAGCGGAACATACTCCGCACGAATGCCGCCACACCTTCCGCAGTCGGCTGGATTCAGTCGGGGCGAACAAGGTGTGTATCGACTTGATGATGGGGCATAGGTCAAAAGAGGTCGGCGAACGAATTTACACGCACAAAACAATCACAGAGCTTCACGCCGCCATTGCCCTGCTGAAATAGCGGTTAAGTTTTCCTTTAACTAGTAACAGACAAGCAACAAAACCGCGAAAAACCCTTGTGTAAAAGGATTTTTCGCGGTTTTTGAAATATTATATCATATTTAGTTCTTGTTGTCAAGTAGAATAGCTATAATAGCCGTCGTTCCGGCGTTTGATCGTACCATACGGATGCTCAACAATTTGGTTTCGGCTGCGGAGCCGATGCTGATTTGGGTAATATCGCAGTACCACCACCTGCTTTTTCAGCGATTTCGTTTTTATCCTGACAAACTTGTTATTCGCTTTCTGTGTGAGTTTTCCCGCCATGCAGTCATCGTAAAAATGTTCCTCTATTCTCGTTTCGCCGGGGTCGAACGATATAATGCGCCTTTTCGCTCTCGTGCATTTATTTGGGCATTTTTGACAGACCGATAGTCTGTGATAGCGCCGAATATTCTCGTCACGCTGGCCGTTTGGCTGTCCGGGTCCGGCATAAAACAGTGTTTGCCCCATCGGGCAGGTGACGGTATCGGTGTCAATATCGCGCTCGAAATACGGGAAAAGCGGCGGTTCGCGATGAATTTCAACCTTTTCACGCGCACACCCTCCGGCCGCTTTCATTTCCTCAAAAGAAACGATTTCGCCGGTTTGGGTGTTCCGAAATTGCCCCGCTGACGGAACGGTCGTTTCGATAACATCCAAAGTGACGTCTCCGCGCTTTAAAACATCGGGCAATACCCCGGCGGCAATGCACTTTTTGAGCGTTTCCCGGTCGCTTGAGGTAAGCATTTCCGGCGTGATTTCTTCCTCTGCTTTGTCAAATTTGAAGGTGCGGCAGTTTTGATTCTTGTTCGGATAAATCGTTGGCGTGTCGCCGTTTAGCAGACAATTCAAAATAACTTCGTCGCTTCCGTAGCCTTTGTCCGCAATGCCCTCCAGCGTCTGGACGCCAATGGCTTCTTTTGCGCCGGAAATTCCGGCTTCCAGCAGTCCCCAGTCGGCGCAATCGCTGGTCACATCAAAATGCGTGATGATATGATTATCCGGCTCAACGGCGGTTTGCACGTTGAAACTTGGCTTGCAGCCGTCTCTGGTTTTCATCAGACGCGACTCCGGATCTGTGGTGCAAACATGGTTCAGCCCACTATCATCCAGCAGGGCAAGCGAGGTTTCAAGCTGTGCTTTTCGCTTTTCCAAATACGCCAGCACACCCAGGATGTCATCAGTCGTCAATTCCTCCGCACGGCGATCCGTGTTGTCGGCCACGTCAAGCTCTGTCATGTATTTGGCGATTCTCTCATCCGCCTGGGCAATCAGTTTTTCTACATTGACCTTCACAAAGCAGTTGTTGTCGGAGTTCACTGCGCGAAATTTTGAACCGTCAATGACAACGGTTTCGTGGGACAAAAGCCCGGCTCTGTTGCACAGTGTAACAAATTCTCGGAAGACCTTTTTGATGGCGGCGGCATTATCTTTGCGAAAGTCGGCGATGCAGCGAAAATCCGGAACAATTTTTCCCAGAAGCCACATCAGTTCCACATTTCGCCCGGCTTCGGTCTGCAAACGGCGCGATGAACGGATTTTGTTGTTGTACCCGTAAATGTACAATTTGAGCATGTCGCGGGGATCGTATCCCGGGCGGCCTTCTATGGCGGGACCCGCCTTGAAGCCAAGCTCCGCAATTTCAAGAGCATCCACAAAAGCATCAATCACGCGAACGACATTTTCAGCCGAAACATAGTCCTCCAGACAATCCGGCATAAGTGTGATTTGCTCCCGCGCGGCTCCCTTGATGTATCCCATATCTTGTATCTCCTCGTATAATTGATTTTACGGGGTATTTTTTGCTTTCCCGACATCCCGTATCTGCCGGGAAGGGTTCTTGCGATTTTTGGGATTTGGAAGGAGGGCGTAGCCCGACTGGAAAATCCCAAAAATCGCGGCGAGCTTCCAAAACTCTCCTCAAAATCAACCGTTTTGTCAATGCCCGTGATATAATTGATTTAGGTCAATCGGGTAAGTTCTTTTTCTCCTTGTTGAGCCGCAAGGCTGCTTCATTTGAAGTCTGTTCCCCTGAACCGAAAGTTAGCTTCAGACCGCCGGCTGTTTGCCGGAAGTACGGATGCCCATTTAGCAGTGTGGGTCGCAACCGTTCGCTTCCGGCTGGATTCTGATATGCGAGGGTGTTGATGCTTCGGTGTCACGGGCATTGCCAAGACGGTTGACCGAAGAATCCCAGCGTTCTGCGGAACGCAGAAAGAAGGTGATAACGTGAATAAATTATTCGTTGGCATTGATGTTGGAAGCCGTGACAACGCGGCGCATATCATGCTGCCTGACGGCGGCAAACACAGTGCTTTCCCCATTCAGAACAACAAAGGCGGGGCGCAGACGGTTTCTAAACGCATTGTATCGGCACTCACCGATACGGGCTTAAAATCCGTCGTCATCGGCATTGAAGCGACATCGGTTTACGGCAACAATCTGCTGTATTTCCTGCGTGAAGATGGTGCGCTCGGCGCTTTTGACCGCAAGCTCCATGTGCTGAACCCCAAGCAGGTCAAGAAGTTTAAGGAAGCCTACTCCGAGTTGCCAAAGACCGACCCGGTGGATGCTTTTGTCATCGCGGACAGCCTGCGTTTCGGGCGAATCGCAAAAGCAGTATTTGAAGATGATTACTGTTACAAAGCCCTGCAAACCCTAACGCGAGCCCGTTTCAGCGCCGTTCATAACATGACGCGAGAAAAACAGCGGTTCATGAACTATTTGTTTATGAAATGCTCAGGACTGGCACAAGACAACGCTTTTTCAAATCCTTTCGGCGTGGCGGCTCTGGAGCTTTACGAGAGCTTTAGAACGCCGGACGAATTGGCCAATATGGACTTGAAACAGTTGGCTGCTTTTATCTCCGAAAAAGGCAAAAACAGATTCCCGGATGCTGAAAAAGTTGCCGCCGCAGTCATCTCCGCCGCCAAAAACTCTTACAGTCTGCCCGATCCTGTGAACGCATCCGTCAGCCAAGCACTGTCCATCTCCACATCCACAATTCGCGCCATGCAAGCCCAAATCAAGACAATTGAAACCGAAATTCAGCGGCAGTTCAAAAACATTCCCAATCCGCTGATTTCCGTCCCCGGCATTGGCCTGGTTTACTCGGCGGGTCTTATCGCCGAAATCGGAGACATCCATCGTTTTGACAACCAAGCCGGTTTAGCAAAATATTCAGGGCTTGCCTGGTCCAAGCACCAGTCAGGGACGTTTGACGGCGAAGACACTCACCTCATCCATTCCGGCAACCGATTCCTCAAATACTACATGTGCGAAGCGGCCTTTGCTCTCGTGCGTTGCGACACGGAGTACAGACGCTATTACGACCTCAAATACAAAGAGGTCAACAAGCACCAGCACAGACGCGCACTCGCATTAACTGCCAGAAAATTTGTCAGGTTGGTCTTTCGACTGCTGAAAGACAACCGACTCTATACCTCGGCAGCGGACTAACCGCGCCGAATATCTGCGCCCTGCTTTTTGAAAAAATTGTAAGGCAGGGTTTACGGAGGAGATGCTCTTTTTTGCATTTTTTCTCCCTTCTCCGGCTC
>JAISRF010000118.1 GCA_031273775.1 Oscillospiraceae bacterium | reverse complement strand
CCTTGACCTTTGCCATGCCCGCTTTTCCCAGCGGCTTCGGATCAAAAACGCCGGGATTTTCGGCCAGCGTTTCCTTAATGCCATCGGTGAAAGCCACCCGAAGCTCGGTGGCAAAGTTCACCTTGCAAACGCCGCGTTTTATGCAGTCTGTGACCTCGCCGTCCGAAAGACCGGAGGCCCCGTGCAGCACCAGCGGGATACCGGTTACCGCGCGGATTTCGGACAGCCGCGCTTTATCAAGAACCGGCGTACCTTTGTAAAAGCCGTGAGCGGTTCCGATGGCCACCGCAAGCGATGAAACCTCGGTGCGCTCAACGAATTCCCGCGCCTGAGCGGGGTCTGTACCGGTGTCGGCTTCAGAGTCGAGGTCATCCTCCTTGCCGCCGACCTTGCCCAACTCCGCCTCCACCGGCAGGCCGCAGGCGTTTGCCGCGCCGACGACACGCTTTGTCAGCGCGACGTTTTCCTCAAACTCAAGCTGCGAGCCGTCAATCATTACGGAAGTGTATCCGGCGCGGATAGCTTGAACGGCAAGCGAAAAGCTGTTGCCGTGATCAAGATGGAGCGCCACGGGAATCCCCGTGTTTTTAGCGGCGGCGTTCGCATTTGCGTAAAACAGACCCAACCCGGCGTAGCGCACGGTGGACGGCGTAGTTTGCAGGATAACCGGCGCGCCCAGTTCCTCTGCGGCGCTGATAACCGCCATGACCATTTCCATGTTTTCGACGTTGAACGCGCCAACGGCATACCCGTCACGGCGCGCGCCGAGTAGCATTTGTTCCGATGTTACCAACGGCATTGAACAATTCTCCTTTTTTAAAACAGAAACGTTTCGGTTTTCTTAATCATAGGATACCATGTAAACGGGATGTTTGTCAAGCGCTTTTTTTATCCGCTAAATTCCGCGGCGATCTTGACTGTGCGCTGATATAATGCTACAATGGGGTATCGGCAACGAACACAGGCTGAAAATGACTGTGAGGCCATTGCCGTTTGCAATGCGCTTTATCTTAATTTGGGAGGAAAATCAAATGAACATCTTAATCACCGGAGGCGCGGGCTTTATCGGCGCGAATTTCGTCTACTATATGCAGAAAAAACATCCGGACTACCGGCTTGTGGTGGTGGACGCGCTCACCTATGCCGGCAACCTTAAAACCCTTGACGGGGCACGAAAATCCTCTGATTTCCGTTTTGTAAAAGCGGACATCGCGGATCCCGCGGCAATGGACGCGCTGTTTGCTCAGGAAAAGTTTGACATAGTGGTGAACTTCGCGGCGGAAATCCATGTTGACCGCTCCATTGAGGATCCGGGTGTATTTCTCCGCACAAACATTCTGGGCACCCAAACGCTGATGGACGCTGCCCGGAAACATAAGGTTCGGCGCTATCATCAGGTTTCCACCGACGAAGTTTACGGCGATCTGCCCCTTGACCGCCCTGACCTCTTTTTCACAGAGGAAACTCCCATTCACACCTCTTCGCCTTACAGCGCAAGCAAGGCGGGTGCCGATTTGTTGGCGCTGGCGTACTACCGAACTTTCAAACTGCCGGTAACCATTTCGCGTTGCTCAAATAATTACGGACCTTATCATTTCCCCGAAAAGCTGATTCCCTTAATGATTAGCCGCGCCTTGAATAACGAAAAGCTGCCTGTTTACGGCAAGGGCGAAAATGTCCGCGACTGGCTGTACGTCGAAGACCACTGCGCTGCCATAGATCTGATTATCCTGAACGGTCGCGTGGGCGAGGTATACAATATCGGCGGGCATAATGAGCGTTCCAACTTGGATGTGGTAAAAACCGTGCTCCGCGCTCTGGGCAAAAACGACAGTCTCATCACCTTTGTCACCGACCGCCCCGGCCACGATATGCGCTACGCCATTGACCCCGCGAAAATTACCGCGGAACTTGGCTGGAAGCCCACCACAAAATTTGATGACGGCATTCAAAAAACTATTGCGTGGTATCTGGATAACCGCGCCTGGTGGGAGTCTATTCTCAGCGGCGAGTATCAGAATTATTACGAAAAAATGTACGCGAACAGGTAGAGCCTGATCAGTTGACAGTAAAGGAGATCCAAAATGAAAATTATGGTCACCGGTGCGGCCGGACAGCTTGGACATGACGTGACGGCGGAGCTTTCCCGCCGCGGGATTGAAAAGTTGGGTGTTGATTTGGCGGATTTTGACATCACCGATTCCGCCGCGGTTCTTTCCGCCATTTTCGCGTACCGCCCGGACACCGTGATTCACTGCGCCGCGTACACTGCGGTGGATAAGGCAGAGGACAACCGCGAGCTTTGCCGCGCCATTAACGTGGACGGCACCCGCAACATTGCCGCCGCATGCAAACAAATCGGCGCGGCGCTGATGTATATCAGCACCGACTACGTGTTCGGCGGCGAGGGGGATCTGCCCTTTGAAACCGGCAGCCCACGCGGCGCACAGAGTTTTTATGGCCTGACCAAACAGCAGGGCGAAGATGAAATCACCGCGCTGATCAGCAATTACTTTATTGTGCGGATTTCGTGGGTGTTCGGTCGGTGCGGCGCGAACTTTGTGAAAACCATGCTCCGGCTTGCCGAAAAGGGTGAAGTAAACGTAGTTTGCGACCAAATCGGTTCCCCGACTTACACCCCTGACTTGTCCGCGCTTTTGTGCGACATGATTGTGACCGAACAATACGGCGTGTATCACGCCACCAACGAGGGTTTTTGCAGCTGGGCCGAATTTGCGGAGGAAATTTTCCGCCGTGCCGGCAAAACAGTTAAGGTGAACCACATCGCCAGCGAAGACTACCTCACCCGCGCGGTGAGACCGAAAAATTCCCGACTGTCCAAGAAATCCCTGGACGCGGCAGGGTTCAAACGGCTAAGGCCGTGGCAGGAAGCGCTGGCGCATTATTTGGCCGCTAACGCGGTTTGCGAACCGTAAGGGCAATCCACGCCACTGTCCGCGCAAAACCGGACATGTCCTCCTGGCGCGTGAACGCTGATGGGCATACGCGTACCGCGCCCTGACGCAGTGTACCGATGAGCCGGTGCGCGGTCGGGGCGCAGTGCAACCCGGTTCTCACCGCGAAGCCGGCCTTGTTCAAAGCCTCCCCAACCTCGCTGGATTCCATATCGCCGATGTTAAAAGCTAAAACCGGGGCGTAATGCCACATTTTGGGGCATTCAGTATACAGCCGTACGCCCGGCGTATTTGCCAGCCGGCGGTAAAGCGCCGTAACCAGTCCAAGCTCGTGCGTATATATGCGCTCCGGCGTTTTGGCCGTCACGAAATCCAGCCCCGCTCCGACTCCCGCAATCCCCGGCAGATTCTGTGTCCCGCTTTCAAAACGTTCCGGAGGATCGGAGGGCTGCTCAAGGCAATAAGAAGACGTTCCGGTTCCGCCCTCCAAAATGGTATCAAGACTTTGGCGGGCAATCAATATTCCCGTGCCCATCGGCGCGTATAAACCCTTGTGCGGCGCAACGCATAAAAAATCTATATTCATTTTTTCCACATCCAGCGGCAAAATTCCGGCGGTTTGCGCCGCGTCCACCGCAAAAGTGATTCCATGTTCCCGGCACAGCCCACCGATAGCCTCCACCGGCAGGCATAGGCCTAATAAATTCGAGGCATGGGCGCAGACAATCAGGCGGGTTTCCGGTTGTATCAACTGGCGGAAATGGTTTACCGTAACGGCGTCGTCATAAAAATCAGCCTCGGCAACCGAATAGGTCACGCCTTTTTTTGTCAGCGCGTAAAGCGGACGCATGACGGCGTTATGTTCAAGAGAGGAAACAATGCAGTGGTCACCGGGCTTTAATAAGCCTTTTAACACATAATTAAGCGAAGCGGTGCAATTCGGCGTAAAAATCACGCGTTCCGGGTTCTGTTCGCCGAAAAACGCAGCCGCCTTTTCGCGCACCGAATAAATAAGCTCCGCGGCGGAAACCGCCGTGCTGTAGCTCCCTCGCCCTGAATTGACCGAAAAACGCAAAAGCGTTTGCGAAACGGCACGCCGTACCGATTCCGGTTTTGGGTTTGTCGTCGCTGCGTTATCAAGATAAATCACTGTGTTTTTCCTCTCTTTTTTACGATATTATACGGTTCCCAGAACCTTTATTCCCGCTGACTTTAACAGTTGAAGGGCGGCGCTTATATTGCCGAAAATCATAATGCTGTACCCGCAGCCAACGCGGTCGCTGGCGTTGGGTGTCCGCTCAATATATGCTTTAATCCCGTGGTTTCTCAGCAAATCCCGGCCTTTAATGGCGTAGGTGACAGAAGAAACCATGATTAGCGTTTTGTCCATTTAACATAACCCTCATTTAACTTTGTGCTGTCTTTGAGTTTTTTAGCCGGACCGCGTTAAAATGACGATGACAGTATAAAAAGATCAACCCCTTTCCCGCAAAGGTTCGACCGATTTCGGCGGTCTATACCAGTTTATGCGGGAAAGGGGTTTGAGGTTAGAGTCAGCTTTATTATCGGCGCCGGTAAACCGAAAAAGGTCCGGCGGATATTCAGACCCATTAATTATCCAAACAAAAAATCTTTCCTGTTTGTGATAAATTCAAGCTTTGTGATATTTATATTTAGGTAAAATAGGGTTCCTGCGATTTTACGGCAAATCCAGCGAAAAATCGAAGGGTTTTTCACCGGTTAAGCCGTATATATAACCGTGCAAACAGCGTGGGCGGCGATTCCCTCTTCCCGCCCCGAAAAACCCAGGTTCTCTTCCGTGGTTGCTTTCACGTTCACGAATTCTGAATGAATTCCCAACACCCCGGCAATATTTTCACGCATTTCGTTAATATATGGCGCCAATTGGGGTCTTTGAGCCACAACAGTCGCGTCAATATTGCCGGGCGTATACCCTTTTTTTGCCAGAAGCATTCCAACCTGTTTTAAAAATTTCCGGCTGTCCGCGTCTTTATATTCCGCATCGCCGGGCGGAAAATGCCGCCCTATGTCGCCCAGCGCGGCGGCTCCCAATAAAGCGTCCGTCACGGCGTGAAGGAGTACATCCGCGTCCGAATGCCCCAAAAGCCCCAGTGTATGAGGGATATGTACGCCGCCTAAAATAAGCTTGCGCTCCGGCACAAGCCGATGAACGTCATACCCGTGCCCGATTCTGAGTGCTTTTTCACCATCATGCACAAGCGCTTGAGGCGCGGCAACTGGGATGTTTTTCGGGGAATTGTCCCCAATATCTGAATCCTTAATCTGAAATTGAACAAACGCCTCCGCCACGGTAATATCCTCCGGAGTTGTAATTTTTATGTTTTTGTAGTCGCCGGTCTCCAGCGTTACCGGCAGACCGCTGTGCTCAAACAGGGCGCAGTCATCGGTAAAATCACAGCCGTCCGCAAACGCTTTTGAGAGCGCCTGTTTATATTTTTTTAGAGGAAATACCTGCGGTGTTTGTACATTCCACAACTGGCTTCGGTTCGGAGTTTGGGCAATTATTTGATTGCCATCCGCCATTTTCACGGTATCCTTTACCCGAACCGCAAGCGCCGCGCCGCCCGCGGTTTTTGCCGCCGTTTCCACCGCCTTATTAATCAGTTCCGGTGTAATCAGAGGGCGGGCTCCGTCATGAACACAAACTGTTTCGCTTGCGGGATTACAGAGCTTTACCGCTTCCGCCACCGATTTTTGCCGCGTGTCTGAACCTGCTGTCACCGCTTTCAGCTTGGTAACACCGTATTTTTCCGCCAACGCAAAAACGTCATTCTCTCCGCCCGGCCGCGCCGCGACAATAATTTCCGTAATACACTCTGCGTTCTCAAAGGCAAGCAGGGTTCGGGCAAGCACGGGCACACCACGAAGTGGCAGCGCCAATTTATTGACACCGTCCATCCGGTTTCCCTGTCCCGCCGCCGCAATCACAGCCGAAACACCGCCGATTTGGTTGTTCAATATATTTTCACTCTCAATCGCGTTTGTCGTTTTTCACTCTTCTTTCCCGTGTCCGGCGGCTTTTGCTTCCTCGATCACCTTTTGCGAAACCTGAGGCGGCGCGTCCTCATACCGCTCAAACGCCAATGTGAAACTGCCCCTGCCTTGCGTAATGGAACGCAGTGTTACGGAAAAATCGCCCATCTCCGCCATCGGAACCTCGGCATCAATTTCCTGCCCGTCTTCGGCGGGGTTCATTCCCAGCACCCTGCCCCGGCGCTTGTTCACATCGCCAATCACGTCGCCCATATGTTCGTCCGGGACGACCGCTTTCAAAAGCCCGATCGGCTCCAACAAACTGGGAGACGCTTGCGGCAACCCAGCCTTATAAGCCAGTGCCGCCGCCATCTTAAAGCTCATTTCGGAAGAATCCACCGGATGGTAAGAACCATCCACCAGCGTGGCTTTCAACCCCACCACCGGGTAACCGGCCAGTACGCCCTTTCCAACACAGTCGAGCAGACCCTTTTCCACGGCAGGGAAAAAATTTCTGGGCACCGCGCCGCCGAACACTTTTTCCTCAAAGACCAGTGAATCGCTGTCTGTGGGCTCAAACTCAATCCACACATCGCCAAACTGCCCGTGCCCGCCCGACTGTTTTTTATGCCTGCCCTGCACCTTCACCTTTTTACGAATGGTTTCGCGGTAAGCAACGCGCGGAATAGTGAGTTCGACCTCTGCCCCGAATTTCGATTTTAGCTTGGACGCGACAACGTCCAGATGCTGTTCGCCAAGTCCGGAGATAATCTGCTCCCGGGTCTCAACGTTGGTTTCAAACACCAGTGTGGGGTCTTCTTCAATTAGGCGGAAAAGCCCGGCGGCGATTTTTTCCTCATCGCCCTTGGCTTTGGGGTGAACGGCCATGGAAAGGGTTGCCGCTGGGAATTCCACGCCTTTCAGGGTGACTTTACGCGCGGCGTCGCATAAGGTGTCGCCGGTGATTACGCCGCCCAACTTCGCGACCGCGCCGATGTCTCCCGCGGCGATTTGGGTCGTCTCCTCCTGTTTGGAGCCGTGAATGTACATGACCTTACCGATGCGTTCAGCCTCCCCGGTGCGGGCGTTAACCACATGGGAGGAGGTTGAAAGCTTGCCGGAAACCACCTTAAAAAATGAAAGCTTACCAACAAACGGATCGGCAACCGTCTTGAACACTACCGCCGCCGCGGGCGCGTCTTCGTCCACATCCAGCGTGATTTCCCCGCCGGAATCGTCCATCGCGGGTTCCGAGGCACTCTTGGAGCTTGGGGCCTCAGCCGCCAAAAAATTGAGTAAAAGGTCAATTCCTTCGCAATTCAGCCCGGCGCCGCACAGCACGGGGGTAATGTCGCCGGAACGGACGCCCTCGGCTATGCCCTTGCGGATTTCGTCCGCCGTAAGAGCCTCACCGGAAAAATATTTTTCCATCAGCGCTTCATCCGTCAGGGCGACGGCTTCATGCAAAGCGTTGTACAGCTCTTCCCGCCGATCGCCTAAATCCGCCGCGGGAGCCTCGACGGATTTTCCGTCCTTATACACCCAGCTCTTGCCGGTGACAAGGTTAACATAACTCATCACCGCGTCACCCGCCATTTCCGGTACGACAACCGGGCAGACAGACGCGCCGAATTTTTCCTTTAGGGCAGCAAGAACCTTGTAATAATCGGCGTTTTCGGAGTCAAGCTTGGAAACAAAGAAAATTTTTGCGCGTTTAGCCAAGCTTGCGGCTTTATACGCTTTTTGGGCGCCTACGGTCAGTCCCGACTTTCCGGAAAGGACAATCAGTGCCGTTTCCGCCGCACGCAGACTCTCAGAACTGCCTCCCGCGAAATCAAACAGGCCGGGGGCGTCCAGAAGATTAAGCTTTGTGTCCTTCCATTCGAGCGAAGCGGCGGCGGCGGCGACAGACACCTTGCGCTTCTTTTCTTCCGGGTCAAAGTCCATCACCGTGTTTCCGTCCGCTATTTTACCCAGACGGTCGGTGGCGCCGGCGGTAAAAAGCATTGCCTCCGCGAGACTGGTTTTCCCGGAGCTTCCATGCCCCAGGAGCGCGATATTTTTGATTTTTTCGGCGGAATAAGGCTTCAAGATGTATACACACTCCTATTTATAATATATAAACAACCGGTAACTATTATATCATGTTTGCTTTCAAAAAATCAATATGCCAATCTGACTAATTTTTTATTAAATTTCTCTTGACAAATCGCGAAACTCCGCATATTATTACAAATAGTTGAGCAATCATTCAATTGTAAAAAGGAGTATATGCCTGTATGTTCGACAAACAAAATCTTATCTGTGACTGTGACGTTATCCACGGCGATGTCGTGGACGAAGTGCGCGGTCAAATGCCGCCGCTTGCAGAGTTTCAGAAGCTTTCCAGCTTGTACAAAATGTTTTCCGACCCCACCCGTGTGCATATTCTGTGGG
>JAISRF010000061.1 GCA_031273775.1 Oscillospiraceae bacterium | reverse complement strand
CGGTTGGCTGATAGAGATATTGTCCTTTAAACTAAAGAGATATTTATAATAGTTTTGAAATATAGCAGATTTGTTCTGATAAAAGCTCCTATTGTTATATGTTTGTTTGCGATAGTCATCATAATCAATAATTCCGTTCGTTGGTGAATATAACCCGAGCAATAATTTTGCTAAGGTCGATTTCCCCGACCCATTTTCACCGACAATAGCGATTATTTCTCCTTTATCCACCACCATGTTTATGTTGTCTATTGATTTTTCTTCTCTGCCGGGATAGGTAAAGGATACATTATTAAGTTTTATATGTTTTTGAAAAGCATATTCCTTTTCTCCGCTCTTTTCTTCGTCTTCATCTAAAAAATTTATAAATTGCTTCATGCCATTATAGTCATACGACAAAATATTGCCAATTCGATTGACAACCAGATTTTCAAGTGCATAAAACATCTTTTGAACATAAGCAAATATTGCCGCAAATTCACCGATGGTTATATATCTATTCATTAACGAATCAAACAACAACCACAGAACACCGTAATAGCCCAGTAAATTTACAATTTTTGAAGCCAAATTGAACATTTGTGAGCGCACATTTGATGCCCAATGTTTGTTGTTAATTATTTTCAACAGGTCATTGTGTAGCTTAAAAAAGTGCGTAAATGTTCCGAGCATACGGGTTTCTTTAACAAATGAATCCCCCGATATAATGTTGGAATAATGCCCCAATCTGCGATTCAAGTGTACTATTTCTGCATTCAACTTTCGTTTTTCAATTTTATTCAACATCTGTGTAATAACGATAGGTAAAAATATGATTATCGGAGCTAATAACAATATTCGCCTCAATGAAAACAGATAGGCTCCTAAAAAAATCAAGTATGGAATATCTTTGATGATAAGTCCGATTATATTAAAAAAATAATAATCTACAGAAAAAACGCCCTGCATGGCCAGCTCTAAATTTTCAACAAACGTTACATTCTCAAAACGTATTGCATTGATTCGAGAAATCTTCTTGTGAAATTTTTCATTTAAGGAATTGTTGAATTTCTTTTCTATTCGAAAATCCAAAAAGTCTATGGCTGATGTGACAAATTCGCTTAAAAAGTACGAACTAACAAAAACAATGAAAATCCCGACAACATCTCTGACTGTCTGATTGTTAACGGCCGTTATAGCTCCATCAAAGAATAAGGCTGTCACTTTTATTGTAAATATTGAAACTAAGCTCGACAAAATGATAAACAACGAGTTGACCAAAATCATAATAGGTGCAGTGGACCAAGCGATAGAAATTATTTTTTTTGGCATAAAAAATATCTTTTTCATATTACTCATACCACTCACTTTGACTATTAAACATTGTTGCGTATGTACCAGACAATTCAATTCGTTCTTCGTGGGAACACTGTTCTATCAATTTCAAGGTATTCAAATAACCTGTTCATCAATTCAGTAACTCGCTTATGCGTGTCTGTTTCACTTATATTAAGCAATTCGCTGATATGACTTTCGGCTTTCGGTGAGGTCATTTTCAAGATACAATTAAGCATAAATGCTGTTATAGGATTTAAAAAAACGCATTTGTATCCGGTAACAGAAAGAATGTAATTGTTATCATCAGAAATCCCCAGTCTATACTGCCTTTTAAGTCTAAAGTTTTTGTGCGATTCGTACATAGTCGTAATCCTTTCCTTTCAAAAAATAAATTGCATACTACAGTAATCTTGCTAACCCCGAACTCGCCCATCTTCGCACTCTCTACATTTTGTTCCTATCAAATAATATGAACAATCAAAATTGAAAGCGAAGTTATTGAACCAAAAAAATTAGACCTTTCGAACAATATCCAACCCAACCGTCAGCGGACACGCTCTCCCAAGCAGCTCGACTTCCACAATCGCTGTGCGGTGGTGGCGGTCGATTTTTTTGATGTCGCTTTCGTGGCCTTTCAGCGGACCCGCGATGATAATCACCTTATCACCCTCAATGAAACCTTCTGACACATCAATTTTTCGCTCGTCCTGCCACAACTCAGATAATGCTTTGCGCTCCGCATCGGTTACGGCCATACTGTCCTCGCTGCCGTTAGCCAACAACTTCATGATGTGCTTTGATTTGCGAATGACATCACTTGATCTGTTCCGAAAGACCGCACCTTCCAACTCGGTTTCTACAAAAACATATCCGGGGAACATCAGATGATTTTCTTTGTGTGCGCCGCTACTGGTTTTGATATATTTCTCCACAGTCGGCAGGAAAGGGGATATTTCCTCTTTTTCAAATGTCCTGCGAAGATCCCTTTCCGCCTCATGCTCTTTGCCAGTGAGCACGAACAGGACATACCAGTAATTTGGGTAATCGGTGTACATCATGGAGGAAATCCGCCTTTCGATAGATACAGCTTCGCCCTTTCGCCCTTCGGAAGAAGGGTTCCCGTCGTCATCTGATGATCCCTGTATCCGCCAACGCGCCAGGCGACGATTGGGTTCAGACAGGTGCTTGTTTCACCCACAATAAATTGTGAGGTAATATAAAAACGGCACAAGCGTAGCGTCTAAGCTACAGTCTTGTGCCGTTTTTCGCATGGTGAAAAGCCTTGTATTGCAGACAAATTAAACCTGCGGAACAGGAACTTGTCCAGCCGCCGGGCTCAGGGCTATGTAGTTGACGCATTAGCCGTTTAGCCATCAGTCTGCCTTCCGGAGCATTCACTCCTATGTTACCCTTATATTCTACACTATTTTTCTTTAAAAGACAAGCCGTGATTTGTAAATAAAGCGGTTGCCTTCATTAGATACTCAGATTCAGCCGATTTTCTTTCTCAAAGTATCTCCCTTTCGGTAAGAAGCGCATTAGATAATCTGTCGAATCTAAATATTTAGTGTTATAGCACATCCTGTCGAAACTGTCAACAGCAAATTCGTAAAAAATTTTTAAACACTTAATTATACTTACATTATACGCCATTCGACCTACTTTGGCAAGCGAGAAATGCCAATATTTATGATATTTATGCGGTTTTCAAAGTGCAAGGAATAACATGTAAGTCTAATTTATTTGCGGAACTATAGATAAAGAAAGACGGGTGAAAGCCCTGCTCCACGAAGTCAAGGGACTGGACGCCGATTCTTTGGAGTTGCTGATAGGCACGGCAAAGAAAATGCGCGGTGGGAAGAAATAAAAGGATTAATAAAAAAGCGTGGCGGTTACCCGTGAGGGCAACCGCCGCTTGGTATTTCGCGCTTACATCAAATTGTAACACAGAACACCGCATATAACGGAACGCTCTTGATACCGTTTTCAAAGCCAAAGTTCTTGGCCGACACGCGGATGGACACTTCCGGTTTGTAAATATCCCGATAGTTTCGCAGACTTTTGGAACGCACATTTTCCGCCGATTTTGCTTCCAACGGGATAATGCTGCCCTGTCTGTCCTGAAAGATAAAATCCACCTCGGCCTTGCCCTGTGACGCCCAATAATAGGGAGTAATTCCATTCACCGCAAGGGCTTGGCAAATGTAGTTTTCGGTTAGCGCGCCCTTAAATCCGTCAAAGCTGTGAGGGGTGTGCAGTACAACGTTAGCGGCAATGTCAAACTTGGAGCAAAGCAGCCCGGTGTCCACCATGTAGACCTTAAACGCGCCATTGTCCGCATAGGCCGACAGGGGCATTTTCCCCTGGGTCACCTGAACGCATTTGTGAATCATTCCCGCCGCCGTCAACCAGTCCAGCGCAACCTCGTACTCGTTCGCCCGTGCCCCGGTTTTTATCACCTTGTACTGAAATTTGTGATTCTCTTTTGCAAGCTGCGCCGGAACGGACGCCCACGCCGCCATAATGCGAGTGGTTTCCTGCGGCGTCGCGTATTTCGCCATGTCCGCGATATATGAATCGTTCAAAGTCCGTTGCAGGGCAACCACAAAATCAAAATCTTTTTTGTCGGCGTATTCCTGCACCACGCGGGGCATACCGCCCACCACAAGATAGGTTTTGTATAAATCCATTGCGGTGTCGTGGAGTGACAGCGGCGTAAATCCGGCGTAGGCTTCCCGGATTAAAGCGCATAGTTCTTTCTGTTCGATTGCCCACAGAAATTCCTCAAAATCCATCGGGTACAGATGGAGCATATCCACCTTGCCCACAGGAAACGAGAATTTCTCCCGTTTCATAGCCACGCCCAGCAGACTGTCCGCCGCGATAATGTGATACTGCGGAGCGCGTTCCGCAAAGTATTTTAGGGAAGTGAGCGCCTGTTCACAGGCTTGAATTTCGTCAAAAATCAACAGCGTATCACCGGGCAAAATGGTCTGTCCGCTCTGTGCGGACAGTTCCCGAACAATGCGCTCCGGGTTCAAATCGCGCTCGAAAATCGCGGGTATTCCTTTGGATTCCTCCATACTAAAATAGGCCACGTTTTTGTAGTATTGCTTGCCAAAGGAAAGCAAGGTATAGGTCTTGCCTACTTGCCGCGCCCCCTGTAAAAGCAAAGGCTGTTTATCGGGGTTGCTTTTCCACGCAAGTAGGTCTTTTACAATCTTTCGTTCCATAAAATGTTTCACCTCCGCATTTATTATAACCTAAAATTGCAGAAAAATCAATAGTCTGTTTTATATTGCACGTTCAAATGTAAACCGAAACGCACGGATGGCAAGCGAAAAGCGATGGTGGTGACAATCGCTGCCGTAGGTTGCATCTCGTTTTACAAAATGAAATATAAATGAAATTTGTCTTTCGGGGAGAAAGACAGAATGGCTTTTGAATATAGCGGTCAAATAGTGCGCTCAAGACGGCGTGTCAAGGGCGGCGAATCCGTTCGGGCGGATCACTGCTTCAGCTCTTCTCACAAAGTCTCAAATACCGTGCAATCCAAACATGTCATCGCTCCTGTGGGGCAGTTTTCCACGCATTTTTGGCAGTTGTTGCAGTCACTTTGCTCCAGAGGCAGTCCAAACGCCGGCGAAATGGCAGTGTCGAAGCCACGTCCCACAAACCCGAGCGCGATTTTACCTTCATGCTCCGCGCAAATGCGCACACACAACCCGCACAAAACGCACTTGCCGCGGTCAAACCGGATGTGATTGCTTATTTGTTTGATTTCCGATGTGTGATGCTTGCCTGTGATGATGATTTCCGGCGACAGATATTCGTTTGCATTGGCGATCAGCTTGCATTTTTCATACGCGGAGCAACCGCATTCCAGGCACCGCGCCGATTCGTTTTTGACCTGCTCGGGCGTAAGCAGGGAAACGTACTCCGAAAAGCTGTTTTTACGTGTTTTGGCAGACTGAACCCGCGGAATTTCTCTTGGAAAACTGCCCACCTCGGGGATATCCGCGCGTCCTTTTATTCCCCGCCTGGAAAGAACGGGCGGCTTGTAAGGCAAATTCACGCCCTTCAGGTACGCATCTATGGCTCGCGCCGCTTTTTCTCCGTGCGCTATGGCATTGACGGCAATATCCGCGCCTTTGTTTACCGCGTCCCCGATGGCGAAAACGCCGGGTTGATTGGTGGAAAAGGTCAACTCGTCCACCGCGAAATTGCCGCGTTGGGTTTTGCCCAAAGACGTAAACCCGCTGTCCTCCAAGCGCTGACCGACGGCAAGGATGACCGTATCAACCGCGAGTTCCTCAAATTCGTCCACCGGCACAGGGGCGCGGCGACCGCTTTCGTCCGGCGGACCCGGTTCCTGCTTTTGCAGGCGCACGCCGGTAACCTTTGTGTTCCCAAAGATTTCAGACGGGTTACAGAGAGTTTTGAAGATAACCCCTTCTTCCTCCGCTTCCTCAATTTCAAGCTTTTGGGCGGGCATTTCCTCAATAGCGCGCCGGTAGATGACAGTTACCTCTTTCGCGCCCAGGCGCACCGCGGTACGGCAAGCGTCCATGGCGGTGTTGCCGCCACCCACGACTGCTACCCGCTCGCCGACATTATATTCGCCTGTTAGGGCAACCTCGCGCAGAAAGGCAATTCCATCCGTTACGCCGGGCAGGTCTTCACCGGAAACGCCGGTTTTCATACCCCGCCACGCGCCGGTCGCTACCACAACCGCGTCAAAGTTGCGCAGCAAACGCGACAGTTCATCATCGCCCGCCAATTTTTCATTGCAGCGGATTTCCACCCCGAGCGACTCAATCAGTTCAATTTCTTTGTCCAATACCGCTTTCGGCAACCGGTATTCGGGAATGCCGTAGCGCAGCATTCCGCCGGGCTTGGGCATGGCCTCATAAATACAAATTCCGTGACCCGCCAACCGCAGGAAATAAGCCGCGGTCAGCCCCCCCGGCCCTCCTCCGATTATGGCGACCCGCTTGCCGGTTGCAGGCGCGAACTCCGGTTTATATGTGCCGTGACCCGCAGCGAACGCCTTTAACGCCGCTATGGACACCGGTTCCTCGGCGAATTGGCGGCGGCAGGCGGTTTCACAGGGGTGAGGGCACACCCGCCCGATACTGGCGGGCAGTGGGATTTTCTCCATGATGACGGCAATGGCGTGGTCATATTCACCCTGTGCCAACAACTTGACATAGGCTTGACAGCGGGTTTGCGCCGGACAATTCAGGGTACAGGGGGCAACGCAATCCCCCGTGTGGTCACCCAAAAGCAGTTCCAACGCCGCCCGCCGCGCTGAATCGATACGAGGGGAACGGGTAACCACTTCCATTCCGTCATTCACTTGGGTGGCACAGGCGCGCACCAGCCTGGAGTTGCCATTCACCTCCGTCAGGCACACTCCGCAAGCACCGAACGGCTTGACAAGCGGGCTGTGACAAAGGGTAGGGATATTTATTCCCGCATGCCGAGCCGCTTGCAACACAGTCTCTCCGGCAAAGCAAGGTTCCGGAACTCCATCTATAAAGACTAATATCTTTTCACTCATATTTTAAGCTCCCTGATCTGGACAAACCGGAAACGTTTGTTTGCACGGTAAAACTGTGTTCTCCCGCCAGCGCTTTCGGGAGAACACAGTTTTACCCTGCAATTACGCAATAAATTTCCCATTTGCCACTCTCAATTCTCAACTGCGCCCCTCAGGGCGATCAGTCCACCAAAATCGCATCGAAACGGCAAACGTCTTTACAGGCGCCGCATTTCACGCATTTTTCCTTGTCAATTTTATGCGCCGACTTCACCGCGCCGGAAATGGCGTCCGACGGGCACTTTTTGGCGCAAAGCGTACAGCCACGGCACTTGGTTTCGTCAACGGTATAATGCAATAAAGCTTTACATGATTTCGCCGCGCATTTTCCGCCGTTAATGTGTTCCTCATACTCACGCCTGAAGTAGCGGAGCGTGGATATCACCGGGTTAGGAGCGGTTTGACCCAGTCCGCAGAGCGCGCCTTCCTTGATTTGCAGACAGAGCGATTCCAGCCGCTCAATATCGCCGGGCTTGCCGTGCCCTTCGATGATATCGGTGAGCATTTCTAAGAGACGGGTGGTTCCAATCCGGCAGTGAACACATTTTCCACAGGATTCGCCGGCGGTGAATTCCAGGAAAAACCTAGCCATTTCCACCATGCACACACTTTCATCCATGATCACCATGCCGCCGGAGCCCATAATCGCGCCGGTCGCGGACAGCTCTTTGTAATCCACGCGCGTGCCAAGCAGACTTGCCGGTATGCACCCGCCGGACGGCCCGCCCATTTGCACCGCCTTTAACTTGCCGCCCTCCCGAACACCGCCGCCGATTTTGTAAATGATATCAGCCAAAGTCAGCCCCATCGGCGTTTCCACCAGACCGCCGCGATTGATTTTGCCTGTCAGGGCGAATACCTTGGTGCCTTTTGAATTTTCCGTGCCCATCTTCGCGAAAGCCTCGCCGCCGTTTAAAATAATCCACGGCACATTGGCTAAGGTTTCTACGTTATTGATGTTGGTCGGTTGGTTCCAATAGCCACGCGCGGCGGGAAAAGGAGGTTTCAGGCGTGGCATTCCGCGGTTGCCCTCCAAAGATTCTATCAGGGCGGTTTCCTCGCCGCAGACAAACGCGCCCGCGCCCGCCTTTATTGTCATGGCGCAGGAAAAAGCGGAATCAAGAATATTTTCGCCCAAAAATCCCGCTTTTTCCGCCTGATCAATGGCGAGGGTCAAACGTTTGATAGCCAGCGGATACTCCGCGCGGACATAGACGACCGCGGTTTCGGCTCCAATCGCATAGGCGGCAATCAGCATCCCTTCAATCAGACGGTGAGGATCCCCTTCCAGCACCGCCCTGTCCATAAACGCACCGGGATCGCCTTCGTCCGCGTTGCAAATCATGTACTTTTTGCCGTTCTTCCCGGGCGCCTGCCGCGCTGCGTTCCACTTGAACCACGTGGGAAATCCCGCGCCGCCGCGTCCCGCCAGCCCGGAACGCTTTATTTCCTTAATAATCCGCTCCGGGGTTTGGGAAAGCGCCTTCCGAAGCGCGCGATAACCGCCGGATTCGGCAATGTCCTCCGGATTAATTCTGCCGCAGTTTTCAAGGACTATGCGGGTTTGCGCCTCCAGCACGTTGCAATCCTCTTCGGATGCGGACAGCCGCTCCAGGGCGGTAGTTACCCCGGATTTCAACGCCTTGATAATATCCCGGGCGTCTTTTTCATCCACCTTGACCAATGTAAAGCGCTGATTTTGCTGTGAGCCGAAAATCTCCACCATCGGCTCTAAGGCGCACGTACCCACGCACCCGCACACGGCAAGATCCGCAACCAGACTTTGCCGGGTTATTTCGCTTTCCAGCGCCGCAAACACCTTTCCGGCGCCCGCCGCCAGCCCACACGAGCCTTGCCCGACAAGAATTTTCAAGTTTGGCTTCGTAAAAAAGCTCCCCTTTGTTTGTTTTTTATTCCAATAGTAACAAAACACGGTCAGCGGATAGGTTGGATTTTATGCGAGGAAAAAGATACCAAAACAGAGAGGAACGCTTGCGGAATAGGGTGCTTTTAAATTGCTGATTATTGTTTCGACAGTGCCGCCCCAATCAAATAAACCATCAGCGAAGCGCCCACCGCGAAACCCAAAAGCGGAAACGCCGTCAAAGCGCCGCGGTTGGTAAACGCCAGCACAATACACACCGCCGCGCCCAAAACCGCCAGAAGCGTTTGAATCACCGTGGCGATTGAGGTGTTGCGGGCAAGCCGCACACATGCCGACACAGAAGCAATAAACGCTTTCACGCCGCCGTTATGGGTCAGCAGGCAGTCCGCTTTGATCAGCGGGGCGGTCGCGGCTTTAAATATGTCAGACGCAGCGTCCGGGAGCAGAGTCACGGAATCGCGGTCAAGGCCAAAAAACGCACAGATATTATGCTCGTCCAGATTGGGGTCGCGGCTTTGAAGCAGCAACTTGACGCCGCTGTTCTCCAGCCGGTAAAGCTCGTCGGCAATTTGGGCGTCAGCCTTGTAGTCTAAAATAAACGTTGCCGCCAGCATACCGCCGCTCGCGATATGCAAAGGAAAATAGCCAGCCCGCAAAATTTTATTATCGACATCGCGGTCGGGCATCGCCACACCTTGCCGCTCCATAAGGGTACGGTTCCCCACCAGGATTTCACGGCCTTCAACCTGGCCACAGAGCCCCTCGCCGGCCAAAAACAGCGCATTTTCACAAAGAGGCAGCATCTGGGTCTTTCCCTCTAAAATGCCGGAAAACACATGATACAGGCATCCCCCGAGCTTTGCCGCGACCGCTCCTGAGTCCAAAATGGCCGCATCTACCGGCACCTTACCGGTGGCTTTGATATTGCGGAGCTGAATGCTCCCCGCGGGGAACAGATCCTGGCAACCGATGGCAATTGCCCCCGCGCCTAAGTATGCCTCTACGGCGTCATAGCCGGTGATCACGGCACCTTTTGAGCGGAGTTTCCGGGATACGCGGTATAATTGATAATTGCAGATGAGAACAGCCGTAACGCAAAGCAGAGCGCACAGCACACCCACAAAAACCGAAACGGCAACTAAGTGTTCCTTGCCTGTTACGAAAGCGGACGCGCCTGCCACCAACGCCGCGGCAATCGACACAAACGTCATGCGGCGGGAAAGAAAATCAGATGGGTCGGCGCAGAAAGAGTGAGTTAGAAAGCCCCGTAATTCTTCCGCCGGGCGGGATACAAACAGCGCCGGACTCCCGAAAACACTCTCACGGGTCAGGCTCCGCAGAACCTCCGGAGAATCTATAATGGTGACCGTGTTGTCCTGACCGCCGTCCAACACAAGGTCATAATTCAATTTTATGCGCGAGATCATGTGATATTTACCGATTGCGTTAAACAAAACGGCCAACGCTCCCAGGGAAGGGAAGAGGCAAAGGGGCGAAGCGCCAAGCAATGAGGGAACCAGCAAAGCGGTAGCGGTGTGCAAAAACGCGGCGGCGGACGCCAGCGCGGTGGGTGTGTCGTAGTCGGGACGGAAAGCGAAAAGAGAAAAAAGTCCCGCCATGGTGGAGCGGTTGACAACCATTGAAACGAGCAAGAGCGCGGCATTAACTGAAATAAAGACGTAGGCGACGAGATTGTTTTGAGCGAATAGGCCGGGATTTCCGAGCGGCACCAGCAGCGCGAACACCAGCACAACGAAAATCAAAGCCGAAAAAACCACACGCGCCGTGATAGTGTTCCTGCGGCTCAGCAATTCCGCCTTTATTTCCTGGGGGTCTTCCTGCGCCTCAGAATCGTCAAAATCGGTCAAGGTGCGGCGGGGGCGGTATTCCTCGTCCACGTTTTCAGGTTCCTCAGCGGTGAACAGGCGGGCATTCCAGTCAAGTCCGGAGGTTTTGTCTATTTGTGGGGGCTGGGCAAAAATGTCATTAAACGCCACCGCCTGCTCCGGTGGCGTTTCCGGCTCTTGTTCCGGAGGATTTTCTGCGTTTTCCGGTGCGGGGGAAACCGGCGCGAGCGCGGTTTCATCATCTTTAGGCGTCTCAAAAAAGCGCGATTTCCGGACAACCGGGATCGCAGGGCGCATACGCGGGGTTTTGTTTAAGAGATCCACGGTGACCGAGACGGGACGCACCGCAACCGGGTACGTAAGGGGAGTAGTGGCTGACCTCTGTATCTGCCCGGGTTGAGGCTCCGCTTTCGCGGTCGTCCGCAACGGCGGAACTTGCAGGGGCGTTCGCTCCCGGTCGTCCGCGGAGATGCCGGCGGGTGCCGATGCCTCTGCGCTTGGCACAGGATGATCCTTCGCGGGAACGGACTTAACCGGCACACGCGGCGGCGAGCCGGTGGGCAAGTTGGGAATATTAGACGTAAACGCCATGCTCTCGTAAAGAGTCGGTTGGTGCTTCGCAATGACCTCCGGCGTAATCCGTTCAAACACCCGCGTTATCTCTCGACTGTCTCTTGCCGATTGCTCGACAACGGGTTCCGCTTCCTCGGGTTTTGAAAAGGGAATACTTCCCTGTTTTGGCGATGCCTCCGTGGGAGTTTCCGTATGTATTTCAGTTTCTGCCCAGTCAAGAGCCTGAGCAACCTGCGATACGGGTGCGGGCATCTGCCCTCCAGTGCCCAGTTCTTCCGGCGTGATGGCGTGGGGAGCACGGCGGCGCTCACGCTGTTACCATGGGGTAATTTGATTCAAATCAGAAACGATAGGCTGAGGTTTTTGTGGCTTTGATTCGGACTGCTGTAATTCTTGGGTACGCAAATCAAACACTTGCGGTTGAGGGCGCATGAACCCGCCCGGCGGGGCTAAGTTCCCCTGTCCGCCCATTTGGGACAGAAGTTTCGCAGATGCCAAACGGCGCTTTCGGGATTCTTCCAGAATTTTATCTACCTGCAATTTTTCTTTCTCGGTCAAGTCAAATCACCACACAAATCGGCTCATCCGCTGTCTTACAGCTTCATATAATAAAATACCACACGCTACAGACGCGTTCAAGGAGTTGATTTTGCCAAACATGGGTATGGTTACCAAAAAATCGCAAGATTCTTTCACCAGACGCGATAATCCCCCGCCTTCCCCGCCGATTACGAGTACCGCGGGAACGGTAAAATCCGCCTGATTCCAATCCGTCTCACCCAACTGTGCGCCGAAAATCCAAAGTCCCTGCTTTTTAAGGGTTTCTAACGCGGCGGTCATATTGGGCACACGCGCAACCGGCATATGCTCCAGCGCACCGCAGGCAGACTTCGCGACGGCGGCAGTCAAGCCGGCGGAACGCCGTTTTGGTATAATCACCCCGTCGGCGGATACCGCTTCCGCAGTTCTAATGATTGCGCCTAAATTGTGCGGATCCTCAATTCCGTCCAGCGCAATAAACAGCGGCGGGCGTTCTTTGCTTTTGGCCTGAGTCACCAGTTCTTCCAGTTCAGCATATTCGGCGGCGGCGGCGACTGCCGCCACACCCTGATGATTTTCGCCGGGGACAAGCGAATCCAGCTTTTCGCGGGCGGTTTCTTTAATCAGGATGTGCCGCTCACGGCATTCTTTTATTATGGCGCCCAGCGAACCGCCTGACAGCCCCTTTTGTAAGTAAAGGCAATCAATATTTCTTCCGGAGGTAACCGCCTCAAGCACAGAATTCCGTCCGCAAACGATTCCCTCTTCATTTTCAAACCCGTTTTTCATACTTATTCACCAAACCATCTAACGAAAATCAAATACTAATTTTTAATTATTAACTAACCCGGCAACTAACTCGGCCACTCCTCGACCGAGCCGGTAATTTCAGATATGCAGTAAAGTTCATTGGCTTTGCAGTAGCCATTCAGCCCGTCTATAATTTCCAGCGCGGCAAAAGGGTTTTGAAACAGCGCGGTGCCGACCATCACGGCGGACGCGCCCGCAAGCATTATTTCTACCGCGTTCTGCCAGGACGCCACCCCGCCCATGCCGATAACCGGGATTTTCACGCGCTTATAAACCTCGCGCACCATGCGAACCGCCACCGGGAAGACCGCCGGGCCGGAAAGACCGCCTACATTGTTCCGCAATATGGGACGGCGGGTTTTGATGTCAATTTTCATGCCGGTGAGAGTGTTAATGAGAGACACGGCATCCGCGCCTTCCGCTTCCACAGCTGCCGCGATATCCGCAATGCTTGTCACGTTTGGCGAAAGCTTAACACAAAGCGGTTTTGTGGTGTGTCTGCGAACCTCGCGCACAGTTCGCGCCGCGGATTCGCATGTTGCGCCGAATGTCAAACCGCCTTCTTTTACATTGGGACAGGAGATATTGAGTTCAATCATGTGGACGGCGGAGCCTTCCAGCCGCAGAGCCGCTCCGCAATAATCGGGCAGGGAGTGTCCCGCGATATTAGCAATAATGGTAATGTCTTTTTGAGCCAGCCATGGCAAATCTTCTGCTAAAAAATGCGCCACGCCGGGATTTTGCAAACCCACGGAATTCAGCATTCCCGAGGGGGTTTCCGCCACCCGGGGAGGCGGGTTGCCGGCTCGGGGGCGCAGTGTTGTCCCTTTGCACGAAATACCGCCCAGTAACTCCACCGGAAACAGTCTGTTATACTCCCTGCCAAACCCGAATGCGCCGGACGCCGCAATAATCGGGTTCTTGAAATCCACACCGGCAATATTCACTTTTAATGGGTTATCCGCCATTAAAACACCACTTCCATATAATCAAACACCGGGCCGTCCTTACAGACGTGAGCGTACTGTTTTTTCCCTTTCAGGGCGCAGGCGCATACCAAACATGCGCCAACGCCGCACGCCATACGTTCTTCCAGCGACACCTGACACGCCACGCTGAATTCTTCCGCCAACGCCGCCACTGTCTTGAGCATAGGGGTGGGACCGCAGGCGCAAATTAAATCAAATCTAACCTTTTCCAGCCGCGAACGAACTGTGTCTGTCACAGTGCCGTGCGCCTGAAGAGTTCCATCATCGGTGGCAACGTGAACCGCTTGGACAGTTTTTGAAAAATCCTCCAGCAAAATGGCGGCTGATTTTGTGCGAAATCCCAAAACCGCTTCCGCCTCTATACCGCTTAACCGACAGTGTTGCCGGGCTACGCCAAGCAAAGGCGGAACCCCGATTCCCCCGCCGATAAGAAGTACTTTTTTCACATTGTTGAGGCGAAATCCCCGCCCCAGCGGAGCCAAAATATCCAGCCCCTCTCCCGCTTTTAAGCCGGAAAGAATCGCCGTGCCCTCCCCGCGGACTTCATAAATAAAGCGC
>JAISRF010000064.1 GCA_031273775.1 Oscillospiraceae bacterium | reverse complement strand
GCCGCGCTTTCTCCTTCCGCACCGATTACGCAGACGTTGGTCAGGCAGGGAACGTCGTCGCCTTCCTCAAAAAAAACGTCGAGCAGAACGCCCTCGGCTTTTGCTTCTTCGTCAAAAACCGCCTTGTCGGTTTCGTAGGTGAACAGCAGGTCGCCCAACGCCACCTTGTCGCCCTTTTGCTTGTGCCATTTGCCAATGATACAGCTTTCCACGCTTTGCCCTTGTCGGGGCATGATAACCGGGGTTGCCATTTTACTTCACTCCGTTCGTTCATTTTCAATTTCTAATTTTCAATTACCCCAAAATGCTTCAATAGAATTTTCTCCGCTTCGGCGTTCCACAAGTTGTTGTGGGCTTTTACGCTTTGGTCAAGCCGTTCGAACAGCAGATTGGTTTTACCTTTTTCCTCAAATTCCGTAAGCGCCGTCAGAGGCATTTCAATATGCGTGTAAATCAGTTTCTTGCCACCGGGGATTTTGGGCAGGTTCAACGTGGTGTGGATTACCGCGTCCAGCCCGCCGATATGGGTAATCATGGCGGAGGGGTTCAGTGTTCCTTCAGACATCATGCTGATTGATTCAAGCATATCGTCCGTGTTGCCGCCGGAGGTGCCCACAATGTGGGTGGAGCCGTAATGCACGTTATAAAAATTGAATTCGGCTGTGAAACCGGGGTTCAGCGGCCCCGCGAAAAAGTTCAGACACCCGTCCCGCGCCAAAATTTCGTCACCGAATTCCACCACCGGTTTCACGGGCGCGAACACAAACACGTCGTCATAACCCCTGCCGTTGGTCAACGCGAGGATTTCCTCTTTCGCACCGCTGAGTGATGTGTTGAAATAAACCAGCCTGACGCCATGTTTCGCCGCTTCCTCCACCGTCAGCACTTCGGCGGCGCGGGCCAAACGGGCATCGTCAATATCGGTAACGGCCAGTAAAGCGGGCTTTCGGTCGCAGTGAACGGCATAATCAATCGCGCCCAGTCCCATGGGCCCCGCTCCCGCGAGAATCGCCGCGTTGCCGCCCTCGCGGATACCCATGTCGTGAACGTAGCTCCCGCTTGTGGTGTGATAATTGGCGTGGTACGCCCCCACAATGCAGGACATAGGCTCGGCAAGAGAACCGTAAAAATACGTATCGGAGTTATAGGGCAGCAAACAGCCGGTTTCCATCACCTCGTTTGGAATGATCACAAAGGTTGACGCGCCGCCGGCAAAGCGGTAGGAATACCCGGGGGCGCGCAACGAACCTTTGTAATTCATGGCAGGCTGGATAGCGAACTTCAGTCCCGGCTTGAATTTGTCCCGCCACTTGGCTCCCACCTCTAAAATATCGCCGCAGAATTCGTGTCCGATAATGGTTGGGTTCCGGGCGACATCGTCAGGTACACGCTTGTGCGCCGCGCCCTGTTCCGCCGCCTTGAAGGAGGACATGCAGATGGAATCAGACACCACCCGCGCCAGAATTTCCTCCTCGCCGATTTGCGGCAGTTCAAATTCCTCAAGCCGCAAATCTTCTTTACCGTGAATGCGAACCGCTTTTGTTTTCAAAAAAACATCTCCCCGTTATTTTTTTTGAGTTGACAGTGAATGTACTCCTGTGTGAAGAATTATAAATCATCGCGGATCGACAACATAACTGTCAACTGTCAACTGTCAACTGTCTATATAAGCTCCGTGCCGGCTTGCCTTGCCGCTTCAATAATCTTCGGCGGAGGCAGATCCTCGGTAATCAGCGCGTTCACGTCCACAAAATTGGCGAAGGAATAAGGCAGACGATTTTCAAGTTTGCTGTGATCCATCAGCATGACCACCCTTTGCGCCCGGGTTATAACCAGGCGTTTCAACTGGGCTTCGTTGATATTGCCTACGGAAAACCCCGCTTCTATCGTGAAACCGGAAGTGGCCATAAAGGCGACATCAATGTTGACATTTCTAAGTTGCTCCAACGCGCTTGCGCCGGAAATGGAGAGGTTTTCCGTGTTAACGCTCCCGCCCAGCACGGACACGTTTTGCTGCCCGTGGCGGCAAAGCTCCACGGCAATGTTGGGTCCGGCAGTAATCAGCACCCCGCAGTTTTCGGGGACAAGCGCGGCCAAGTTTAAAAGCGTGGTACCGCTGTCGAGGAAAAAGGAACGACCGCCCTCCAAAAAAGACAGAGCTTTTTTGGCGATAATTTCTTTGGCTCCGCGGTTTTCAAGCTCGCGCTTGACAAATACGTCTTCTTTCAGACGTGTAAGATGGCTGATGGATTTTGCGCCGCCGCGGGTACGCACCACAAATCCCTGCTGCTCCAAATAATCGATGTCCCGGCGGATGGTCATGGCGGAAAAATCGGGGAACAGGGCAACAAGTTCCGAAAGGTGAACTTCCCCCTTTTGCTGTATATACGAATTGATTTCCCAAATGCGTTTGGTATTCAAGCAACTTCACCCTCCCCTTTTCAAAGTAAGAATGATTAAAATTAACATTTACGCGTACATTATAAACCTACTTATCACAAAAATCAAGGGGTAAAATGTTAATTTGAAAAATAAATTTGTTAGTTTGTAACACTGAGAATAATACTTGCTATTTTCGTACAATTTAGGTTATAATGTTAAGGTGGACTGCCAAAAGATGTTTTAACAGCGGGGGTTAGCATTAGTAGATGGGAGAGTACCTTAAAGGCCGGCGCCGCCGTGTTTCCAACCTTTCAATCAGGCGTGCGCTGTTTGTGGTCGGCGTTTTTTTGCTGTGCCTTGTGGTGTTTACCGCCATTGCCGCCGCGGTTTTTGTGGCGGGGAACATGCGCACGGGCAAGGCGGAACTGGTCGGCAAGGATTTACCGCCGGATCCTTTGCATATATTGTTAATAGGCGTGGCAGAAAAGCCCGAGGGAGCCGCGTTTGCGGTGGTAGGGTTTGATTTTGCCGCGGAAAAAATTGAGGTTACGGCGCTTCCCTTTGAATCCTTGTGCAAAGCGGACGGTCGCGAGGATACGTTGGGCGGCCATCTGCGGTACGGGAGCACGATCTCGGCGGTGGAGGCGGCAGGTGAATTTTTGAATATTAAAATAGATCGGTACGCAAAGGTAAATCTCGGAAAATTTGAAACAGTCATTGACAAATTGGACGGTTTGGGCTATGATCTTGCTGGAAGCTTGTTTTACCGGGATGAGTCCGGCACGGTGCTGGTGTCCATTGAGCCGGGGAACCAGCGACTGGCCGGAGCGGAG
>JAISRF010000055.1 GCA_031273775.1 Oscillospiraceae bacterium | reverse complement strand
GCACGTGGGTTTCGGTTTGTCGCGCGGTGGATCTCCCAGCAGGCGGTGCGGAAAACCGGGATAGAAATCCACCCATGCGCGAGACTGGGACGGCGGTTGTTTATCGACCACGGCTCGGGCGTCGTGATTGGGGAAACGGCGGAGCTCGGGGATGATGTCACCATTTATCAGGGCGTTACCTTAGGCGGAACCGGTAAGGAAACCGGCAAGCGCCACCCCACCATCGGCAACAACGTCATGATTGGCGCAGGCGCGAAGGTGCTGGGTCCCTTCAAGGTTGGCGACAACTCAAGGATTGCGGCGGGCGCGGTGGTGCTGGATGAAATCCCCCCTAACAGCACGGCAGTCGGCGTTCCGGCGCGGGTGGTCAAGGTGAACGGCACACGGATTTCTCCTCTTGACCAGATTCACATACTGGATCCGGTTTCTCAGGAACTGTGCCGTTTGCAGTTTCAGGTTGAACAGCTGCAAAAGAAATTGGAGGAAAACAAACCCGATGAGAATTTATAACACGCTCACCCGCAAAAAAGAGGAATTTGTCCCGCAAACTCCCGGTAAGGCAGGCATCTACGCCTGCGGCCCCACCGTGTACAATTTCATTCATATCGGCAACGCGCGCCCTCTGTGCGTCTTCGATGTGTTGCGGCGGTACTTGAAATGGCAGGGCTGGAACGTCACTTTTGTGCAGAACTTCACTGATATCGATGACAAGCTAATCAACAAGGCCAACGCCGAGGGCATTACGGCACCGGAGGTCGCTGAGCGGTTTATTGCCGAATATTGGACAGACGCGCGCGGCCTAAACGTTCTGGATGCCGATATTCACCCCCGGGCAACCGAAAATATTGACGGTATCATCGCCTTGATTGAAACGCTGGTTGACAAAGGCTTTGCCTATGAATCGGGTGGGGACGTATATTTTTCGCCGGAACGTTTTCCCGGTTACGGCAAGCTGTCCCACCAGTCCGGGGATGAATTGGAAGCGGGGGCCCGGATTTCCGTCGGCGAGCAAAAACGCGCGCCAGCGGATTTTGCGCTTTGGAAATCGGCCAAGCCCGGCGAGCCTTTTTGGGAATCAACCTGGGGTAAGGGACGGCCCGGCTGGCATATTGAGTGTTCCGTGATGGCGATGAAGCATTTGGGTCAGACGGTGGACATTCACTGCGGCGGGCAGGATTTGATTTTTCCGCACCACGAAAATGAGATTGCCCAAAGCGAGTGCGCCAATGGCTGTGATTTCGCGCATTATTGGATGCATAACGGATATATAAACGTGGATAACCGAAAGATGTCCAAATCTTTGAATAATTTTTTCACCGTCCGTGAAGTCGCATCGCTTTATGGCTATGAGCCTATCCGTTACCTGATGATTTCTTCCCATTACCGGAGCCCAATTAACTACAGCGCGGATATTTTGGCGCAAAGCAAAAACGCACTTGCCCGGCTTTATAATTGCCGGGAAACGTTGGAGTTTCTGGCCGTTAGCGGCACCGAAGGCGAAAACCCGGAGCTTGGCACAGTGTTAGAGGGCGCAAAAGCGCGTTTTGCCGAATGTCTGGACGATGATCTGAACACGGCGGACGCTTTAGCGGTTTTGTTTGATCTGGCGCGGGACTTGAACACGTTTGCGGGCGGCGGAAAACTGACGAAAAACGGCGCCTCGGCGGCGCTGGACGTGTGGGGCGAGCTTTGCGGCGTGCTGGGGCTTTTGTACCGCGGTAAAAAGGACGAACTGGAAGAGGAAATAAACGAGCTGATAGAGAAGCGTCAGACGGCGCGGAAAACGAAAGATTTCGCCGAAGCCGACCGAATTCGGGACGTTTTGAAAGCGCGCGGGATTTTGCTGGAGGACACCCCGCAAGGCGTGAAGTGGAAGCGGGTAACAGACGTTGGCGAAGTGATTTGACCCATAGAGAATAAAATACTTGCGCTTTCTTTCCCAATGCGTTATACTTTTGTTTGAAGATGCGCGAATCAACCAGCGCAAGCCTGTCAATAATTATTAAGTAATAAGAGTTTGTATTGCCGCGGTAAATTATTTCAATCCGTCGCCGAAGGCGACACCACAATTCTCCATTCTCCATTTTTAATTCCGGCTTGTCCGGGTTAGGACGTGAATCACCGTGGAAAGAGCGCAGGTAAAACGGTACGCGAAAAATTTCTTAAAAGGTCACTGGGGTCAGGCGCTGGGCGTTTTGGCGCTTTCTGTTTCTGTGACGCTTATCACCGCCCAACTGGAGGATTTGGCGCGGCTTTTGCTGGACATTCCCTTGGTTACGGAAGGTGGCGGTCTGGACACTTCCCCGCTTTCACTTGCCCTTACCGCGGCGCAACTGGTTTTGCGGTTTTTGCTCACGACTCCGCTGGCGCTTGGCATTACGAAATGGTACTGGCAACTCACCGGCGGCGAGGAGACCCGTTTCGGCACGGTGTTTGAGTTTTATTCCGCCGGATTCGGAGGCGCCCTCTCTTTCATCATCAACCTGTACCTGAGGTGCCTGGCCTGGGCAATTGTGATTTTTGCTCCGGCGTTGGCGGCGCTTGCTTTGCACGCGCCTCAGATTCGGCGTTTGGTTGGCGTGTCCGTCCCTGCGGATGTTTTGGGATCCATCTCCGCCCTTTCGGTGCTGTATATCATCGGCATGTTCTTTTTGTGGGCGCATATCTGCCTGCGGTATTTCTTCGCGGTTTATATTTATGTGTCCGGGGATATCGGCGCCAATGCGGCAATCAAAAAATCCGTCCGGCTGGCCAAAGGGCGCGGCGGCCAGCTTTTTGGTTTTGTGCTTTCTTTTGCGGCGTGGGCGGTATTTGGCGTACTGATTTTACCGCTTTTGTATTTGCAGCCTTACTGGGCGTCCTCGGCAGCCGTTTACGCACACGGCGTCATTTACGACGGCGAACGTGTTGATCGTTGGCCGGAACGGCAAAACGCGCAAGATACGCAAAGCTTCACGGTTCCCAAACCTGTTCCTGAAGTTCCTCAAAATAGTTGTTGAAAAATCCGCGCGGGCGTGTTATACTGTCAGCAGTCAAGGCGCTCCGAAAGCGTGTTGGCTACATAAACGAAATTATGAAAGGCAAGTGTTTTACCATGGCATACCAAATCACAGACGAATGCATTTCCTGCGGCGCGTGCGAAGGAACCTGCCCCAGCGAAGCCATTGCCGAAGGCGACGGTAAATACGTCATTGAACCGGACAAGTGCATCGACTGCGGAGCCTGCGCCGGCGGTTGCCCCGTTGACGCCATTGTGGCAGGCTGAGCGAATTGTTCTTACATAAGCAGCGGGCGGATAAGCTTTCCGTCCGCTGTTTGACAGATTAGAAATCAGACGTTAGACGAGGAGAAGGAAAGCCTTTGAAAAAAGCCGTTTTTATTTCGTGCTTTTTTGAAAAGCAAAACCCCCGCCCGCTTATTTTTTATAAATACCTTAGCGACGTGTTCAAAACTACCGTTGTCACCATGGATTATAACCATGTTACCAAGCAGCCGGTGTTGCCGCCCCGCCAACAAAGTTTTGCGGCAAAAAAACGGGCGTTTATAAAACAAGACGCGGTCGGCTCAGAAAAACAGCCCGCGCCGGATACCGTTTATGTCCCGGTGATAAAATATAAATCTAACCTCTCCCCGTTCAGAATGCTTTCGCATTTGTTGTTCTCCCTTCACCTGAAAAAGATTATTCTGCGGGAAAAACCCGATTTTGTTTATGTGAATTTCCCGCCCAATTCGTCGGCGTATTTTGCCGCGCGCGCCGCAAAAAAATGCGGTGCCGCGCTCATGTGTGATCTGACCGATTTATGGCCGGAGGCGTTGCCGTTTCGAGGCTTGTTAAAGCGTGTTGTCAATTTTACCGCGGGTCATTTCTGGCGGTGGTTAAGAAATAAAGCGT
>JAISRF010000023.1 GCA_031273775.1 Oscillospiraceae bacterium | reverse complement strand
TTCCGCTGGGGGTATTACGGCTATGATTCCGAGGTGGATATCTATGATATTTCCGATAAAGCCGCACCCAAAAAGCTGCGAAGCTTCTGTCAAAACGGCGAGCTGGTTTCCAGCCGGGCAATCGGCAATAAACTTTATTTGGTAACCAATTTCACGCTGGGCGATCTGAGTGGGCTAACGGAGGATAATATTGCGAATTTTGTTCCCCGTTATTCAAACGGCGATAAGATTGACGAACCGGTGGCGTTTGAGCGGATTTCAGTCGTACCAGAGTGCGGCACACCCGTTTATGCCGTTGCTACTGTGCTTGATGTTACAAACGGTGACGCGCCGCCCGCCACCGAAAGCGTACTGGGCAGCGGTCAAACGGTATACGCAAGCCTCGAAAACCTGTACCTTGCCGGGTCGCGCTACCAGCAGATTTTGCAGACGGAAACCACCGCAAGCACTTCCGCCGCAACGGTTGTCGGCAGTTCATCATACACGGATATACTGCGGTTTTCACTTGCTGATGGCGGCATAAAGTACTCCGGGATTGCGAGCGTGGAGGGCACGGTCATCAACCAGTTCGCGCTGGACGAGTGGGGCGGTAATCTGCGCCTCGCCGTTACCGCGGCGAACCCTCACAATTTTAACGCCACGGAAACCCGACTGTATATTTTGGGCGGCGACATGCGCAAGCTGGGCGAAATAAACAACCTCGCTCCCGGAGAGCAGATTCAGTCAGTGCGGTTTACGGGAGAAAAGGGCTACGTTGTCACCTTTTTGCAGAAAGATCCGCTTTTCACGTTCGACCTTTCTGATCCGGCGAATCCAAAAGTGACGGGGCAACTAAAAATTCCGGGCTTTTCGTCCTATATGCACCCGCTTTCCAGCGGCTATATGCTCGGAATTGGACCGGACGGGGACGACTCAGGGCGGATATACGGCTTGAAACTCTCGCTTTTCGATGTAACCGACCCCTTTGACCCGAAAGAAAAATTCAAATTCTCCATCGGCGACTCTAACACCTATACCACCGGGCTTTACGATCACCGGGAGATAACCTACGACACGAAAACCGGCATTCTCGCCCTGCCCACGGAGATTTACACCTACAGCGGCTATTTCACCGATGATATTTTCAATTCCACCCTTTCCTTTTACGGCGTTTATCTGTTCAAAATCGACCTGCAAACGGGCATAACGCCCATATGCAGGCTAACCTGCGCCCTGCCCCGCACCGAAAACACCGCGAAGCTCGCCGTGCCGGGATACGGACTGATTGACCGCTCCACGTTTATCGGGGACTGTTGGTTCGCGTTTTCGTCCGCCCACGCCATTTCGGTCAACGTGAAAACGCTCACACGGGTGGATTCCATTGTACTGGACAAGACGTATTTTGAAAGCGCGGGCGCTAAGGCATACAAGGGTTTTACCGAAAAAAACGGCGTAGTCCCGCTGTTCACACCGGACGCTGCCGACATTCCGTACACCGACTAAGGCAAATCGCCCACTTTTCGATGCCTGTATTCTGAGATCCGATTCCCGGTATTCTGAATTCTATCAACTAAGCGAGGAAGCCAAATGCCGCGTTTTTTCTGCAATCCTCCTGAGGACAACCATACCGTCATTTCCGGCGAAGACGCCCGGCATATCACACAGGTTCTGCGGCGCAAGCCAGGCGAAATCCTTACCCTTTGCGATGGCCGGGGTTTTGATTACCGCGGAGTGATTACCGGGATTTCCCCGCAGGCGGTAACGCTTGAGGTCAACGAAAAAACGCCCACACAAAGCGAGTCGTCCCTGCGCGTGCGGTTGTACCAATGCCTGCTCAAGGGCGATGGGTTCGAAACGATCATTCAAAAGGCGGTGGAGCTTGGCGTTACCGAAATTCGCCCGGTAACCAGCACCTTTTGCGTGGCGCGGCCTGCAAAAGACAGCTTAGACGCAAAACGCCAGCGGTGGCAGAAAATCAGCCTTTCCGCCGCCAAGCAGTGCGGGCGCGGAATAATCCCGGAGATTTTGCCCATTTGCGCCCTCGCCGATTGCGCCCCGTATTTTGCCCTGCGGGACACGCTGTTTTTTTACGAGGGCGGCGGCGCGCCCGTTTCGGATTATGTTAACTTTAAAAGCACGCAACTCAATATCATCATCGGGCCGGAGGGCGGATTTTCCCCTGAGGAAGCGGAGCTGGTTCAACAAAACGGCGCGAAGGCCGTCACGCTGGGTAAACGGATTCTCCGCGCCGAAACCGCGCCACTGGCGGCTTTGGCCGTGATTATGCACCTGACGGGCAACCTGGGGTAAATAAGTTCGCTGACCGCTTGTGCTCCGCGGAGCGCTTTGGTCAATACGCCTTGCCCCAGTACAGCATGTTCCGCGCGGGCTTGCCGCAGCAGACGCAAGTGTCGGCAATTTTCTCCTGCTCAAAGGGAATACAGCGGGAACTGACCCCGGCTTCCTCTTTGAGTTTTTCCTCGCAAACCAAATCCCCGCACCACATGGCCTTGATAAATCCCGGCTTATTTTGCGAAATGTCTTTCATTTCACCCAAATCGCGAGCGGTAAATGTCATATTCGCACGGCGGTTCCGGGCTTTTTGGTACAGCCCGTCCCGGACGGCGGCAAGTAGCGCGGGTATGCTTTCTTCCAAGCCGTCCAGCGGTAGCGCGGTTTTTTCAAGATTATCCCGGCGTACGGCGACACACTGCCCGTTTTCAATGTCCCGCGGCCCGATTTCCAGCCGCACGGGTACACCTTTCATTTCATGCTCCGCGAATTTCCAGCCGGGCGACTGGTCGGAAACGTCCGTTTTCACACGGCACACTTTTGCCAGCCTTTGGCAGATTTCCTCCGCTTTGCAAAGCACCCCGGGCTTGTGCGAGGCAACAGGGACAATCATCACCTGCACGGGCGCGACCGCGGGCGGCAAAGCCAATCCGCGATCATCACCGTGGGTCATGATAATCGCACCGATAATTCGGGTGGACATACCCCACGAGGTCTGGTGCGGGTACTGTAACGAATTGTCCCGAGCGGTGAATTTTATATCAAACGCGCGGGCAAAACCGTCCCCGAAGTAGTGGCTGGTTCCGCTTTGCAACGCTTTACCATCGTGCATAAGCGCTTCTATGGTGTAGGTCGCCAGCGCGCCGGCGAATTTTTCTTTGTCTGTTTTTTGCCCCTTAATAACCGGGAGCGCCAGGCTTTGTTCGCAGAAATCAGCGTAGACATTCAGCATACGCTCGGTTTCTTCACGAGCTTCTTCGGCGGTTTCGTGCATGGTGTGGCCTTCCTGCCACAGGAATTCCGTCGTCCGCAGGAAGGGGCGGGTGGTCTTTTCCCAGCGCACCACCGAACACCACTGGTTGTACAGCTTTGGCAAATCGCGGTAGGACTGCACCACATGGGCGTAATGCTCACAAAAAAGAGTTTCACTGGTGGGTCGGACACACAACCGCTCCGCCAATTCTTCGCTTCCGCCATGGGTGACCCACGCCACCTCCGGCGCAAAGCCTTCCACGTGATCTTTTTCTTTTTGCAGCAACCCTTCCGGTATGAACAGGGGCATCATCACGTTTTCATGCCCGGTCGCCTTAAACCGTGCGTCTAAATCCCGCTGGACATTCTCCCACACCGCATACCCATACGGACGGATAATCATGCACCCGCGAACGCTGGAATAATCTGCCAGTTCTGCCTTTTTCACCACATCGGTATACCACCGGGCGAAATCCTCGTCCATGGCGGTGATGGCTTCAACCTGTTTTTTTTCACTCATTTGCATATCTCCATTTTCTGATCGCTGATAATCGTTGACAGGGCAGATATGAGACCTGCACCTACATTAATTTTGCCGCGCCTGACAGCACGCCGATTTTTCCGCTGTGGTAATTCAAAGCGCCCTGAAGCCATACGGCGTATGGCTCTCTGAGTGGCGCGTCCGACGAAAGCTCTATGGAGGCGCCCAAAGTAAAGGTGCCCGCCGCCATAATCACCTGATTGTCATACCCCGGCATATCCCACGGAAGCGGCAGGGCTGAGGAATCCACCGGAGAGCCGGACTGCAATCCCTGGCAGAATTTGATGAGGTTTTCTTCGTGACCCAAAAGCACACTTTGGACAATGTCGGGGCGCGACTCGCTGTAAAGCGGAAAAACTTTATAACCCATAAGTTCAAACAGGGCGGCGGCGAATACCGCCGTTTTCATCGCCTCGCCCACCGCGTGGGGGGCATTGAACAGGCCCATATACAACTCGCGGTTCATATCCAGTCCCGCGCCCACTTCCCTTCCCACTCCGGGCGCGGTCATCCGGGCGGCGCACCGCTCCACCAGATCCGCTTTTCCCGCGATATAGCCCCCGGTCCGGACAAGCCCGCCGCCGGGGTTTTTAATCAGCGAACCGGCCGAAAGGTCGATTCCGGCTTCGAAAGAGGTTTGGCACTCCGTAAATTCGCAGTAGCAGTTATCGCAGAGGATGATAGAACCGGGCGCGGTTTCGCGCAAACCGTTAATCAGATCAACGAGGCAATCGGAGGTGATTGACGGGCGCAGGCTGTACCCGCGGGAGCGTTGGATATAAACGGCGGTGGCTGGGTTTTGAGAAAGGCTGTTTCTAATGGCCTGAATATCCGGCTGACCATTTTCTCCGAGAGGGACTTCGTCATATGTAACGCCCTGTTCGGTCAGGCTTCCGGGCGTGTGGGATTTGTGCCCCAACACGCCGATCAGGGTGTCATAAGGCTGGCCGGTGACGGAAAGAAGCCGGTCACCGGGGCGCAAAACCCCGGACAGCATGACTGCCAGCGCGTGGGTGCCGGAAGCAAAGGTATGGCGCACCAAGGCGTCCTGGGCGCCAATGGACAAGGCAAACACCTTGTCCAGCAAATCGCGCCCCTCATCGCCGTAGCCATAACCGGTGGAACCATGCAAATGCCGGGCGGACACTCCATTTTCGATAAATGCCGAAAGCACACGCTGTTGATTATATTCGGTGATTTTATCTATTTCGGCAAAACGCCATCCGCACATTTCCTCCGCTTCTTCGGCAAAGGAAAGAAGCTTTGGGGAAAAATCAAACATGCTCATTCACACCTCAAACTCTGGAATGGAACGTTCTATTCAAAACGTCCAGCTGCTGCTCACGGGTCAATTTTACAAAATTCACCGCATACCCGGAAACGCGGATGGTCAGCTGGGGGTACAACTCCGGGTGCTCCATGGCGTCTTTTAAAACTTCTTTATTCAGCACGTTTACGTTAATATGATGACCGCCTTCGTTAAAATAGCCGTCCATCAGCCCGACCAGATTGGCGGCTTTGTCGCCATCGTTGCGGCCCAGCGCCGCGGGAATGATGGAAAACGTGTACGAAATGCCGTCCTCGGAATAATCATAAGGCAGACGGGCGACTGACATCATAGATGCCACACAGCCGTTTTCGTCCCGTCTGTGCATGGGATTCGCGCCGGGGGCAAACGGCTCACCCTGCTTGCGACCGTCGGGGGTGGCACCGGTAACCTTGCCATACACCACATTTGATGTAATGGTCAAAATGGACATGGTGGGCTTGGAATCGCGGTAGGTGCGGTGCCTTTGCAACTTCTGCATAAACATCTTCACCACGTCCACGGCAATATCATCCACCCGCGGGTCATTATTGCCAAATTTGGGGTAATCCCCTTCAATCGCATAATCAACCACAATGTCCCGCTCGTCGCGGACGGGCTTCACCCGGGCGTATTTAATGGCCGAAAGCGAATCCGCCACCACGCTCAGACCCGCGATTCCGCAGGCGGAGGTACGCAAAACATCTTCATCGTGCAGAGCCATTTGCAGGCGTTCATAGCAGTATTTGTCGTGCATATAGTGAATGACGTTCAACGTGTTGATATAGAGCTTGGCAAGCCAGTCGCAGATATAATCAAACTTTTTGAGCACGGTACCGTAGTCCAGCACACCGCCGCGCACCGCCAAAAATTCCGGCGCGACCTGCTGGCCGGTGATTTCGTCCCGCCCGCCGTTTATGGCGTACAAAAGCGCCTTTGCCAAGTTTGCCCGCGCGCCAAAAAATTGCATTTGCTTACCGATTCTCATGGCGGAAACACAACAGGCAATACCGTAATCATCGCCGAATTTTTTCCTCATCAGCTCGTCGCTCTCGTACTGGATGGAAGATGTTTCAACCGACATTTTCGCACAGTATATTTTGAACGGCTCAGGCAGGCGGGGACTCCACAGCACCGTCATGTTGGGTTCCGGCGCCGCGCCTAAATTCGTGAGCGTATGCAAAAACCGGTAACTCATTTTTGTGACCATGTGACGCCCGTCAGAACCCATACCGGCAAGGGCTTCAGTAATCCATGTTGGATCTCCGGAGAAAAGCTCATCGTAATGCGGGGTGCGCAGAAACCGCACCAACCGCAGCTTCATCACGAAGCAATCGACAATTTCCTGCACCTCGTCCTCATTTAGCAGGTTTTCGCGCATGTCTCGTTCGGCGTAAATGTCCAAAAACGTGGATACCCGCCCCAGCGACATGGCTGCGCCGTTTTGCTCCTTCACGGCGGCCAAATAGGCAAAGTACAGCCACTGGACGGCTTCCTGAAAGTTTTCGGCGGGGCGAGAAATATCGAAACCATAACTCCCCGCCATCTCCTTTAATTCCTGCAAGGCGCGGATCTGTTCGCTGATTTCCTCACGAAGCCGTATGGCCGGCTCGTCCATGATGTCGTAATTCAAAAGCTCTTTGGCCTTTTTCTTGGCATCGATTAGAAAATCCGCGCCATAAAGCGGGACCCGGCGATAGTCGCCGATAATGCGCCCGCGTCCGTAAGAATCGGGCAGGCCGGTGATAATACCCGTGTGCCGGGCAAGCTTCATCTCGGCGGTGTAAGAATCGAAAACGCCATCGTTGTGGGTTTTGCGGTAATCAAAAATTTTGCGGAGCGCGGGATCCATCGCACGGTTGTACGCTTTGAGCGAATTTTCCACCATACGGATCCCGCCGAACGGCATGACGGCGCGCTTGAGCGGTCGGTCGGTTTGCAATCCAACCACCGTTTCCAACTCGCGGTCAATGTAACCCGGCGCGTGGGAACTAACGGTGGATACGGTTTTTGTGTCTATATCCCAGACGCCGCCGCGCTCACGTTCCTCTTTCAAGAGTTCTTTCACTTTCGCCCATAAAGCGGAGGTTTTCAGCGTAGGCGGGGCAAGAAAGCCACCGTCCCCGCTGAAAGGCGTGTAATTTCGGATGATAAAATCCCGCACGTCCACAAACCGCGACCATCCACCCTGTTCAAATTGCATGTTTATAATCCGCCTTAATTCTATTGATGCTTTGGGCTTAAAGACACAGACATCCGCTCTTACCTGTATTCCGGAGGTTCGGGTTGTTCCGGAGGTTCGGGTTGTTCCGGCGACTTGGGCTGTTCGGGGGGCTGCACCGCTTGAAATGTATCGATTGGCTGTACCGGCTGCTCCGCCCGCGGAGTTTGCGGCGGTACAGGCTGTTGCTGAATATACGGGGGTACAAGCGGCTGATTAGGCTGTACCGGCGGTTGGGTGTACTGTGGCTGACTGTACTGTGGATTCACAGGCGGTTGTTGGTACTGAGGCGGTTGTTGGTACTGAGGCGGCTGTTGGTACTGAGGCGGCTGACCGGGTTGCTGATATTGCGGCGGCGCGGGCGGCCCGTATTGTGGGTATTGGGGCGGCACAGGCGGTTGACCGTATTGTTGAGGAGGAGCCTGATACATCATCGGCGGGGCAATAAACGCGGCTGCGGGCTGAGGTATGGGCGGTGCCTCGCCGTGACCGTAGGTTTTTACCTGCAATTGGTATCGGAGTTCAAGGTAGAGCTGGGCATGGGTAGCATACATATAAGGAATAACAAATAACTCCCCGATACCGCAAGCCAAAGCGCCCAATATGAACCAACCTAGAAACGACAAATCCAGCACGAATATATTCCATTTGTGACCGTCGGTCATTTTGCGGCTGGCATCCAGTGTTTCCCGCCACGTCAAATGCGGGTTTTCGCTTAGTATGAATGGCACCATGCGGTATTCATACATCTTGATAATCCCGGGGATGATGAATAAAAGTTCCCACAGAAACGTGAACAAAAGTTGCATAAACATAACCGTGACAATGTTTTTATAACGTCCCCCTTTAAACGCCCAGAACAAGTCAGAAAAATTTCTACGCCCATATGGAGCTTCACGGAAAAACCGCATCAGTCCCACTGCCAGCGGATTCATCAGCAGGAACATAACCGCAAACCCAAACGCGTACGCCAAAATGAAAGGAGCCGCAAATCCCGAGCCGGATACCCCGCCTGACATACCCAGAATTTGGATTGGAATGGTGAGCATGGAGAACACCATTGTCCCCGCGTAGGTAATACCGTAAAACGCCATAAAAACACCGAACGACAGCCAATACGAAATTTTCAGCTCCGCTTTTGCCCGGGTTTTTAACATTTCCCTTGTCCACATTTGCAAATTCCTCCTGTTTATTTTACAGCCGAGATTTGGCTGCAATATATGTGTGTTTATGCCAGCAACCGCACAAAACCCCGATGCTATCATATCCTATTTAATAAGATATGTCAATACTTTTTTCAATTTTTTAACACACTTGCCCGCCAAAAATCCGGAGATCCGTTTTCAATTTCTCCAAATGTGATTCTATTTGAGACGGCAACGCATTTAAAAGTGAAGGCGACCGGCGCAAAAAACGCGCTGTCAGTTAAAATCTGCTCCGCCTCACGGATTTTCGCCGCGGCGAATTCGGCACTGTCGGCTTTACTCGTTTGTGTAATCAAACTTTCAAGATTTTCGCCTGAAGCTTTACCCGCGGCGGTCAAAAATCCCGAAACGCCGTCTCCGCTCAAAAGCGGACAAAGCGCAACCGCATACTCGCCGGAATCTAATCTGCGGCGGAACTCTTCCGCCGGCACGCCCTCCAAATTTATATATGCGCTCAAATTTTTCTGCCAGCTGTGGGCAATGCGCACGGTAAGCTCCCGCATTCCTTCCTCTTCCGGAAAAAGGATGGCGGTTTGAGGAAATGTCTTGCCGGGCAGGGTGCTTATCGCTTTGTTGAATTTTGTGCGTGCGGCATCGGGGTTAGGCGAAAGGGCGGTTGCGCCGCCGGAAAAAGTGCGGATTTTCTGGCCGAACACCGCCGCGTCCGGCGGGATAACCCCATCGGCGGGTTTGAAAAATGAGGGCATATTTTCCGCGTAAAACTCAGGTTCCAACGCCAATTTTAAGGCAAGGGCGATTTCCGGATTTCCGGTGCCGGCAGCGCCGCGGTTTACACACACGGCAATCAGGCTGTTCCACAGCTCACGCACATTAAAACCTTCCTTATGCGCGGATTCCGCAAAACTCGCCGGGATGACCGCCGCGTCATAAGGCTCGTTTTTCAAATCCGCAAACCGCTTGTCGCCGTCCGCGTCAAAAAAAACGGTCAGCCCTGCGGATTGAGGCGGATTTTTCCCTTCGTAATGCTTATTGGGACGCAGACGAAGCTTTTCGCCATCCCAAAAGGTCACGGAAAACGGCCCGTTGGAGATGATGTATTTTGCCTCCAGCCCATAATGCCCCTTGGTTTCCTCGAAGAATTTTTTGTTACAGGGGAACGCGGCCGGGGAGGCCAGCGTACGCAAAAATTCTCGGTTAGGCGCAGCAAGGGTGATTTCCAGCGCGTAGACGCCGGTCGCCGTCACGCCGAGCGAATCCGCGTGCAAAAGGCCGGAATGAACTTCCTGGGCGTTTTTGACGGAAAACAGCGCCATGGCTAGCGGCGAATCCAGTTCCGGGGAAAGGGCGCGGCGGAAACCGAATACAAAATCGGCGGCGGTCACTGGCTCTTCATTGCTCCAGCGGTTTTTGGAATTAAGGGTAAAGCTATAAACCAGCCCATCGGAGGAGATATCACAGCTCTGAGCCGCCGCCAGCTCCGGTTTACCGTTTAACAGGCGGGTTAAGCCCTCAAAAGCATTGAGAGCGGCACACATTTCCGCCGCGTTTTGGGCAAGCTGAGGATCAAGGTTTTGGGGCGTAAGCTCCAAACAGTACGTAAAAATGTGTTGAGCGGTTTTGTCCGTCCGGCAGGCGGACAAAAGCAGAAAAGCAATTATCATTAAAGGCAAACATAGATTCTTCACGCAGTTGACAATTGGCAGCTGACTACTGACAGTTGTGGTGTCCGCGTTGCGCGGATGATTTGAAATCACTGATACTCTCAAGCAAACAAACAACAACATATCACCAGAAATCATACGTTTTGTAAGGGACAGTTAACTGTCAACTAAAACGGCTTCGCCGTTTTCAAGCGACTCTTTCACATTAATCAACCGTTGATTTTTGGAACCGCGAAATTTCAGCAACGGGTCTTTTTCTTCCAGCCGAAAGGGCCCGTCCACCAGAATATCCGTGTTTTCCAAAAGGGAGCGCCAGCCGGGATTTTCCGAAAAATCGGCGATCAGCTCTTCAAAGGTGTAGCCGGTGTAGGTGATAACGGAAAGCCCGGCAGCTTTCACCATACCTGCCAGCGCAGCCAGTTCCTCCGCTTGGCAAAAGGGTTCTCCGCCGCTGAGGGTCACACCGGAAAGCAAGGGATTTTTACGCACATTCCGAAACAACTCCTCCGCCGAAATGGACGTACCGCCCTCAAACGCGTGGGTATGAGGGTTGTGGCAACCGGGGCAATGGTGAGGGCAACCCTGAGCGAACACCACATAACGATAACCGGGACCATCCACGACAGACTCATCCACAATGCCAGAAATTCGCAACATAGATTTTCAGCTCTCGATTTAATCAAATAAAAATTGAAAAACCAAAAATGAGACAGAAATGATTTTTATTCTTAATTTAAAACAGCGAAATTTCCTCATAATTCGCATCGGTAGAGGCAAAACGGAACGCCGCGTTTAAAAAAGAATCCGGAATAACCGTGGGGGATTTAGCGCCATATTCCTCCAGAATCTCAAACTCCAGCGTGTTGCCGGTGTCCATATCCAGGGGTTTTACGGGGATTCGACTGCGTGTGGGCGCTTTTTCATCCCCGGGTTCCCGTGAGGAGCCCTCGAACTCCTCTGGGGAAACGGTAAATCGCTCTAACTTAGTGGACAAGCTTTCCTTCCGCTCCAATCCGACCGCGTGGGTTGCCGGAATTGAATGTTTCACGCGGTCGCGCACCTCTGCCTGTTTGGCGTTGTTGAACCTTTCAAGTGTTCCCACCAAATAGCCCGTTATGCGGCGGATGCGCTCAAAACCCACCGGGCCTTCCTGCTCCTTGCGACCGCATTTGGGGCAAGTGTCCCCGATAATGCCGGTAAATCCGCAAATGGGATCACGGTCAACGGGGTGATTCACCGAGCCGTATCCGATACCCGATTCTTTCATACAGCGGATAACCGCTTCAAACGCCTCAGGGTTGTCGCAGGGATCACCGTCCATCTCAACGTAGGTAATATGCCCGCCGTTGGTCAGGTCGTGGTAGGGCGCTTCGAGCTTGATTTTATCAAACGAGCTGATTTTATAATAAACCGGAATGTGAAAGCTGTTGGTGTAGTATTCGCGGTCGGTCACACCCGGAATGGAACCGTACCGCTCATTATCCAGGCGGACAAATCTCCCCGAAAGCCCCTCTGCCGGGGTGGCGATAAGCGAAAAATTTAAGCTGTGTTTTTCCGTCGCATCGTTCATCCGCTTGCGCATATGTCCCACAATTTCCAGCCCTAAATTCTGACTTTCCTTGCTTTCGCCGTGATGGCGACCGGTGAGCGCGACCAACGCTTCCGCCAGCCCGATGAAGCCCATGGTGAGAGTGCCGTGCTTCAAGACCTCACGTACTTCGTCGTCCGGGTTAAGCTTTTCGGAATCGAGCCATATTCCCTGCCCCATCAAAAACGGGAAATTGCGGACTTTTTTTCGCGCCTGAATCTCAAACCGCTCCAAAAGCTGACGTATAACAAGGTCGATTTTTCGGTCGAGTTCTTCGTAAAAGCCGTCAATATCTCCGTGGCTTTTGATGGCGATTCGCGGAAGGTTGAGTGATGTAAAAGACAGGTTTCCCCGCCCGTTTACAGTCTCGCGTTCGGGGTCGTAGGCATTGGCGACCACGCGGGTGCGGCAACCCATGTACGCGCATTCCGTATCCGGCTGACCGGGTTTATAATATTTCAAGTTAAAGGGAGCGTCAATGAATGAAAAGTTTGGAAACAGGCGTTTGGAGGACACGCGGAACGCCAGCTTCAACAGGTCGTAATTTGGGTCTCCGGGGTTGTAATTTACGCCCTCTTTCACCTTAAAAATGTGAATGGGAAAGATAGGGGTTTCACCATTTCCCAGTCCTGCCTCAGTGGCAAGCAGGACATTTTTTATGACGATGCGTCCCTCCGGGGAAGTGTCCATGCCGTAGTTGATGGAGGAAAAAGGCGTCTGAGCGCCCGCGCGTGAATGCATGGTATTCAAATTGTGGACAAAGGCTTCCATAGCCTGAAATGTAGTCTGTTCGGTTTCGTGTTCGGCGCGTTTTAAGGCAAATTCCTGCGCCTGAAGCACCGCGTCCGGTTTGAAAGAAGCGTTCAAAAGCTCACGTTCGGCTTTAAGGTAACCCTCGCAACCGCCAATTGCGGGGTTTTCGCCGGTTTGGGCGGCGGCGCGTTCCATGGCCTGGCGGACGGTTTGGGCAACGTCGTCCGCGCCGGTTAGAAGCTCCAGCGCTTTGGCAAGGTTGCGGCGGTAGAGTTTTTTGTATGTCTTTGCCACACCCTTTGACATGGCGTAATCAAAATTAGGTACGCTTTGCCCGCCGTGCTGGTCGTTTTGGTTGCTCTGAATGGCAATACACGCCAGCGCGGAATAACTGGTAATGTCGTTGGGTTCCCGCAAAATCCCGTGGCCTGTGCCGAACCCGCCCGTGAAGAGCTTGTCCAGGTCTATCTGGCAGCAGGTGGTAGTGAGGGTTAAAAAGTCAAGGTCGTGAATGTGAATATCGCCCTCACGGTGGGCGCGGGCGTGGGCGGGTTCAAGGACGTACATCTCATAAAATTGCTTGGCGCCCTCCGAGCCGTATTTGAGCATGGTGCCCATAGCGGTGTCTCCGTCAATGTTGGCGTTTTCACGTTTGACGTCCGAGTCCGAGGCGTCTTTGTAGGTCAAATCCTCGTAGGTTTTCATCAGGCGAGTGTTCATCTCGCGCCTACGAGTGCGCTCCGCCCGGTAAAGAATGAATTCCTTCGCGGTGCGGGCATGGCCGTTTTCGATTAGCACACGCTCCACAACATCCTGTATTTGCTCCACGGCGGGGGTCTTGCCGAATTCCATCTCCGCCGTTTCCACCACCTGGCGCGCCAAATCATAGGCAGTGTCGTAATCCCGACCGCCCGTCGCCTGTGCCGCCTTAAAAATAGCGGTGGCGATTTTGTCGATATTGAAGTCTACCTCGCGTCCGTCACGCTTAACAATACGGGTCATTAAGCCGCTCTTCCCTTCTGAAATCAACCCACAAGATATTGTGCGTTCCTTTTGTGAAATCTATTATAACGCATATATATTGAGAATGCAAGAGGTAAAATCGGCTTTTTAAATATTTAATTTTTTTCCGTGAAAAAGTTGCCATATGCTCGGTGAAATTCGCACCGACATTATATAATGTCGCTTTTCCGTATAAACAAAATCCCAAGCGTATTTCGCCCGCAGTGTACCGAAATGGAACAACCCGCCCGCGTGACTAACACCTCATCAAACTTCACAAGCTTGGACACCTCCGATTTCGCGTTTTCAAGCAGCTCGTCCGGACACCCGGAATGGGTGATAAAAATCCGCGTTGTGTCAATATCCTCAGGGTTTCGGAGATGCTCCGCTATGTACTCCCTGTGCACATCCGCCAGCTTACCTCGGTATTTTTTACCCACGGTCATCTTACCGCCGCGAACTTCTATGCAGGGCTTGAGCCGGAGCAAATTCGCGCCCAGCGCCGCCAGACCGGAACAGCGCCCGCCCTTGTGCAGGTACTCCAGCGTGTCGATGATAAACGAGGCATCTACCTTTTTCGCGGCGGCGTTGATTTCCTCCATGATTGCCTTCGCGGAAAGCCCTTTGTCCCGGAGCCCAACCGCCAACATGACCAGAAGCGCGATGCCGGTGGACAGATTCCGCGAATCCACAATGTAAAGATTAGGTATATCGTCAGTCAAAGACCGAGCCGCGGCGTACGAAGCTGACATTTCCGAACTGATTGTAAAGTGAATCACTTCATCGCCGTTTTGCAGCGCGGGTTTCAAAAACGCCAGGTATTCCTCCGCATTGGGGGCGCAGGTTTTGACCAGACGACCGGTTTGCTCGTAATATTCAAAAACGCCGTCAGGCTGGATGTCTACTCCATCCAAAAGCTGTTCGCTCCCCCGGATGATGGGGTTGTGGCTCACGCGCACGTTCAACCGATCAAGGAGTTCCGGGGTAAGGTCCGCGGTACTGTCCGCCGAAATAACTACGCTCATATAAACTCAATCCTTCCAGTGTAAAATATATTAGATCCGGAACCTAATATTGAATAACCGCAGGAGTTATTATAGCATAGAAAAATAAATTTGGCAACTGTAATTTGCAAAGAATAATTTCGTAAGTGCTGTTTTGGTTAGTATTCACAGCCTGCCTAAATTCACTATGATTGTCAAGCAAAGAAGATGATTAGAAATATTGACATAAAAGAAGGTTGCAAAAATTCGGCTGCCATGTTATACTGTGTATATCCTCGGAGATGCGAGCAAGCTCACGCTCCGCCCGGCTCGTGTATGATATATTGGGTTTGGTTTATATTGTCTGATTTCTAAACCTCTGACTGCAGAAAGGATCCGGCCATGCTTCTAGCGATTGATATCGGCAACAGCAACATTATACTCGGGGCGTTTGGTGGCGAGCGCGGTACTCCCCCGCTGTTTGTCGCCCGGATTTCCACTCGAGCGGGCAGCACCGCCGATGAATGCGCGGTAACTTTAAGCGGTGTGCTTTCTTTATACCGGTTTGCGCCCATTGCTTTTGACGGTGCCCTAATCAGCTCGGTAGTGCCGGGGCTGGACAGCGCGTGGCTGGACGCCGTTAGCCGCGTGTGCGGGATTCCCGCGGTCTTGCTCGGCCCGGGCGTGAAGACGGGGTTGAATATAAAAATAGACAATCCGGCGCAGCTCGGCGCGGATTTAGTGGCGGGGGCGGTAGCCGCCTCGGAACTTTTCCCGCTGCCCGCCGCCGTGATTGATTTGGGCACAGCCACCAAAATCAGCGCATTGGATGAAAACGGCGCGTTTTTGGGTTGCGTCATTTCGGCGGGCGTGGAGCTTTCGCTTCGCGCGCTGGCCTCTGGCACCGCTCAATTGCCGCTTGTGCACTTAAAGGCTCCCGCGCGCGTGATCGGCACAAACACGGCCAACTCCATGAAAGCCGGGCTGATTACGGGCACCGCCGCCATGCTGGACGGGCTGGTAGGGCGCATGGAGGAAGAATTGGGGTTAAAAATGACCGCCATCGCTACCGGTGGTTTGGCGAAACCGGTTATTTCAAGCTGTAAGCGTGAGATTATTCACTGTGAGAATTTAGTGCTGGAAGGCCTAAGGATTATTTATTACAGAAACCGGTGACGCGCCCCGCGGGGCGCGGTTTGAGAGTTGAGAGTTGAGAGTTGAGAGTTGAGAGTTGAG
>JAISRF010000184.1 GCA_031273775.1 Oscillospiraceae bacterium | reverse complement strand
AAACACCCGCTTTTCATCTAATTTCAGCATGTGCACACCAACTCTCTAAGTAACTGAGCAAGCTTGTCCGTTGGGTACGCGCCGTCCGCAGACATTGTTATTCCCGATGCTTCAATGCGGCTGGAATTTTTTTTATGTTGACTTTAACTAAAGCCCGTGCTAAAATAACTGATATGAGGATTATTACTGGAATTGCGCGGGGCAGACGGCTAAAAACTCCGGGAAGTCTGGACACCCGTCCCACCGCGGAGTCTGTGAAGGAAGCGGTTTTTTCCGCTTTACAGTTTGATATTGAAGGCCGGACGGCGCTGGACTTGTTCGCCGGTTCCGGTCAGTTGGGTTTGGAGACTTTAAGTCGGGGTGCCCGAAAGGCCGTTTTTGTGGACAAGAGCCCGGCCGCCGCAGAGGTTGTGCGGGAAAATCTGGAAACCTGCGGGTTCCTTGCAAAAGCGGAAATCCACAGCACGGACTACGCGCTTTATTTAAAGAAATGTACCTCGCGCTTTGATCTTGCGTTTCTTGACCCGCCCTATTCGCTCGGGGTAATTCCCGCCGTGTTGCCGCTGTTGGAACCGCTAATGAACGAAAACGGAACGGTGATCTGTGAAACGGGCGCTGCGGCAACGTTACCGGCACAGGTTGGGGCACTGAGATTGAGTAAAGAACGCAAGTATGGAAAAACAAAGATTTGGTATTACCGCAAGGAGGACGCATGAATATTACCGCCGTCTGCCCCGGTAGTTTTGATCCTGTAACGCTGGGACATTTGGATATTATTCGCCGCGCCGCCCAGATGTTTGAGCGGATTTTGGTGGTTGTTATGTCCAACACCCAAAAAACCGCCACCTTTTCAGTGGCGGAGCGCTGTGAAATGTTAAAAACCGTGACCGCCGGTATCGGAAATGTGGAAATTGAAAGCCACGGCGGACTGTTGGCCGATTACGCCCGCGAAAAAAACGCCAAAGCGATTGTAAAAGGACTCCGCGCTCTTTCCGATTTTGAATATGAATTCCAGATGGCGTTAACCAATAAACGCCTGAACCCCGCCGCCGACACGGTTTTTCTGACCGCCAGCGCGGAAAATATGTATTTGTCGTCCAGCCTGGTCAAGCAAGTCGGTATGATGGGCGGGGATATACACGACTTCGTGCCGGAATGCATATATGATAACATTATGAAGAAATTCGCCAAAAGCATTAACTATTAACTAACATAAGGGGCGTTTACTGATGAACGTTGAGGAATTGCTTGACCGTTTGGACGAACTATTAGACAAAGCGTGGAGCCTGCCCGGCAACCGCTGTATGGTGGACGCGGAAAAAATCCGCGTGCTGGTGGACGATATCCGCCTAAATATGCCGCAGGAAATTAAGCAGGCTCGGGGGATCGTGGCAGACAGGGCGGACATTATCTCCACGGCTAAACGTGAGGCGGACATGATTACCCGTCAGGCAGAGGAGCGCGCCCGCGCCATGGTCGCAAACGAGGAAATTACTCGCATGGCGCAGCAAAAAGCGGCGGAGATGGTGGCGCAGGCACAACAAAAGGGTCGTGAAATGCGCCGCGCCTCTCAGGAGTTTGTGGACGATATTATGAAGCGCGTGGATGAAAACCTAACCGTAAACCTGACAGAAATCCGCAAAACGCGAGCCTCATTAAAGCAAGTTCCCGGCGAACGCAGGCAGGGTGGCGGTTTCACGGTAGAGGAGGAATAATCAGGGTCAAAACATATCTTTCAGCTTATCAAAAAAGCCCTTGCGTTTTTTGTAATTCTTTTCATCGGTGGCCGCGTCAAATTCGCGCAGAAGCGTCTTTTGCCGGTCACTCAGGTTGCGGGGAACTTCCAACATCAGGTGAATGTACTGGTTTCCTTTTTCTTCGGAATGCAGACGTTTGATTCCGTTGCCCTTGAGCTTTAACACATCGCCCGGCTGTGCACCCTCGTGCACGGCTATTTTTTTCTGTCCGTCCAGCGTGGGCACCGCGATTTCCGCGCCCAGCGCCGCCTGGGCGAAGGTGATGGGAATCTCACAGTGGACATCGTAGCCATCGCGTTCGAAAATAGGGTGTGGGCGCACCGAAACGTGAATGTGCAAGTCGCCGTTCGGGCCGCCGTTTTGCCCGGTATCCCCTGAGCCGCGCACGTTCAGAATCTGGCCGTCGTCAATACCGGCGGGTATGTTTACGTCCTGGCTGTGAGTACGGCGCACACGACCCTTGCCCGCGCAAGCCTTGCAGGGATTGTCAACGGATTTGCCGCTTCCCCGGCAGACGTCACAGACCTTTTGTGTTTGCATGGCGCCGAAAGGGGTTCGCTGGGTTACACGCACCTGGCCGGTGCCGTTGCAGGCCGCGCAGGTTTTGGGGATTGAACCCTTTGCCGCGCCGGAACCGCCGCAGTCGCCGCAAGCTTCAATCCGGGTGGCGTTTACGGTTTTTACACAGCCCTTCGCGGCTTCCTCGAAGGAGAGGTTGAGGGTTACGGAGGTGTCGCTTCCACGGCGGGGAGCGTTGGGGTTTGCCTGCCTGCCGCTCCCGCCGAATCCGCCCCCGAAGAAAGAGGAAAAAATGTCCCCAAGGTCACCGAAGTCCACGTTAATGCCGCCGCCCGCCCCGCCCGCGCCCGCCCCGTAATTGGGGTCAACGCCGGCGTGGCCGAACTGATCGTAACGACCGCGCTTGTCTTTGTCAGACAGCACCTCGTACGCTTCGTTAGCTTCCTTGAAGCTGGTTTCCGCCGCCTTATCGCCGGGGTTCAGATCCGGGTGATATTTTTTGGCCGCCTGACGGTAGGCTTTCTTGATTTCGTCGTCCGACGCGCCCCGGTCAACCCCGAGTATATCGTAATAATCACGTTTATCCGGCAAATGGGACAGCTCCTTTTTGATTATGTATGCCCGCTCCCCCGCCCCGATTCCGCAAGACGGGGGAACACCTTATCGCCCAAACAAAAATTTGTTACTTGTTATCTGTATTGTCGTCAACAACTTCCGCATCATAAACATTATCCGCATTGTGGGGCGTTTCCCCGCCGTCCTGCGGCGGCGCCGCGCCCGCTGCCTCGGCGGCTTTGTACAGCTTTTCGGACACCTTGTAAAACCTCTGCTGCAAATCGTCGCTCGCCGCCTTGATTTTTGCCGCGTCCTCGCCTTTTAAGGCCTCTTTTACCGCGTCAATGCCCGACTGAATATCGGATTTTTCGCTTTCATCCAGCTTGTCGCCCATTTCGTTCAGGGTTTTCTCGTACTGGTACACCATCTGGTCGGCATTATTGCGGGTATCCACGTCTTCGCGGCGCTTTTTGTCCTCAGCGGCATACTGCTCGGCCTCTTTGACTGCTTTATCAATATCGTCCTTAGACATATTGGTATTGCTGGTGATGGTGATTTTGTTTTCCTTGCCGGTGCCCAAATCCTTTGCCGACACGTGCACAATACCGTTGGCGTCAATGTCAAAGGTAACCTCAATCTGCGGGATTCCGCGGGGCGCGGGCGCGATGCCGTCTAACTTGAACAGCCCCAGCGTTTTGTTGTCCCGGGCAAATTCGCGCTCACCCTGCAGGACGTGTACCTCCACGGAGGTCTGGCCGTCGGCGGCGGTGGAGAAAATCTGGCTTTTTTTGGCCGGAATGGTGGTGTTGCGCTCAATTACCTTGGTGGAAACGCCGCCCATGGTTTCCACGCCCAGCGACAGCGGGGTGACATCCAGAAGCAGAAGTCCCTTCACATCGCCGCCCAGAACACCCGCTTGCAACGCCGCGCCCAGCGCCACGCATTCATCGGGGTTAATGCCCTTGAACGGCTCCTTGCCGGTGAAGTTTTTAATGGCCTCGTACACAGCGGGGATACGGGTGGAACCGCCCACCAGCAAGACTTTATCCAGCTGGCCGACCGACAGGCCGGAATCGGCAATCGCCTGACGGACGGGACCCATGGTTTTTTCCACCAAATCGGCAGTCAATTCGTTGAATTTCGCGCGGGTCAGGCTGGTTTCAAAATGCTTGGGGCCGTTGGCGTCCGCGGTGATAAACGGCAGATTAATATCGGCAGAGGTCACACCAGACAGGTCTATTTTCGCCTTTTCCGCCGCTTCCTTCACACGCTGCATGGCCATTTTATCGCCGCCCAAATCAATGCCCTGCTCTTTTTTAAACGCATCCACAATATATTTGATAATGCGGTCGTCAAAATCGTCGCCGCCTAACCGATTGTTGCCCGCCGTGGCTAGCACTTCCTGAACACCGTCGCCCATCTCAATGATGGAAACATCGAAGGTGCCGCCTCCCAAATCATAAACCATGACCTTTTGGTCGGTTTCCTTGTCGATTCCGTAGGCCAGGGCGGCTGCGGTCGGTTCGTTGATAATGCGCTTGACCTCCAGGCCGGCAATCTTGCCCGCGTCCTTAGTCGCCTGGCGCTGGGCATCGGTGAAATAAGCCGGGACGGTTATGACCGCTTCGGTCACGGTATCGCCAAGATAGGCTTCTGCATCCGTCTTGAGCTTTTGCAGGATAATGGCCGAAATTTCCTGCGGGGTATAAGGCTTGTCATCAATTTTCACCTTGTGGTCGGTGCCCATTTCGCGCTTGATGGAGGTGATGGTGCGCTCGGTGTTGGTGACCGCCTGACGCTTGGCTACCTGCCCCACCAGCCGCTCGCCGGTTTTTGAAAACGCCACCACGCTGGGAGTTGTGCGCCCGCCTTCGGCATTTGGAATGACGACGGCCTCTCCGCCCTCAATCACCGCCACGCAGGAATTAGTAGTACCTAAGTCAATTCCGATAATTTTTGCCATTGTTAAAACGCTCCTTTTTTTAAATTGATAATTGATAATTAATAGTTGACAATTGACAATGAAGGTGTGCTTAGCACGATTTAATTAAGCCGCTCCACCGCCGCGGGCACCGTCATTGTCAAGGAATAACTGTTCCTTGTACATTAGTTCGCCACCTCTACCATGGCGTGCCTTAATACCGTTTCGCCCAATTTATAACCCTTTTGCAGTACCTTTGACACGGTATTTTCGCCAAGCTCTTCATCTTCGGTGTGCATAACCGCTTCGTGTAGCTCGGGGTCAAACCCATCGCCCCGCTCACCGAAACCGGAAAGTCCCAACTTCGCGAAAGCATCCTTTAACTGCCGCAGGGACAACTCCACGCCCTTTGTGAAATCTTCACCGGTCGCTTCGCTGGCAAGTGCCCGCTCCAAATTATCATACGGAACCAGTAACGCTTTGACCGTTTGCGCCTGCACGAAAGCGGAGAGACTCAGCCGTTCGCGCTCACTGCGCTTTTTGTAATTGTCAAACTCCGCCGCAAGACGAAGAAGCTTATCTTTTGTGTCCGTCAGTTCCGCTTCAATCGGCGGGATTTCTGGGGCTTTCTCCAAAATTCCCGGTTCGGCGTGTTCTGAGCTTTCTTCGTTCAAGACCTCTTCCGCCTGTTCCTCCAATTCAACTTCCCGCTTTTTCTCCTTGCTCAATCCGAATCAATCCTTTCTATGTGGTTTGCGGACGACCGGGGACGATCGTCCTTACATGGCGGTTTTCGCAAACATCCGCGGACACGCAACGTGCCCCCTACATCTGTTATCTGTTGAGCATTTTCGTAATTAGCTCCGCGAAATATTCCAGCCGCGGGATAATGGCGTCGTAGTCCATGCGCGCCGGCCCGACCACCCCGATTTTACCGGCCTGCTCTCCGGCGCTGTATCCCGAAAACACAAGGGCTAGTGGGCAGAGTTCCTCCACACCGGTTTCCTCGCCGAGCAGCACTTTTCCGTTCTCCTGCCGCTGGGAAAGCAGACTCAAAACCTCGCGGCTACATTTTAACAAATCGGAAAGCATCCGTTCCCGCAGAGCGTTTTCGCGGTAGAGATTTTGCTCGCCCAGCGTGTAAATTTCGCTTTCAGAGGCGGAGAGCGCCAATTCTCCGGCGAAGGCGAAAACCGGCAGAAAATCAAAGGGGTTTTCCAAAGCGGCGGCCAGCGTTTGCAAAAACGCCGGGGTGATCTCGGAAAGCTCATGCCCGCAAATGTGCCGCTGAGCCAGGTTGTTAAACCGTTCAAAATCCGCCGCTGAAAACCCCCGGGCAAGGCGGCAGACGCGGTTTTTAACCACACCGCTGTCTGTAATCAGCACCAGCATCCCTGTTTCCTTACCCACCGGAAACAGTTCCATCCGGTGGATTTTCGCGGCGGAATTGGCGGGAGTGGCGGACACGGCGGCGCACCGGGTGATTTCGGCGACGGCGGTCAAAGCGGCTTTTAAAATATCGTTTACGCCGAACAGGTTTTCCGGGAACAAACTGCGGATTTCCTCCCGCTCCCTTTGGTCAATCGGTTTTGGGACAAGCAGCCTGTCCACGTAATAGCGAAGGCCGGCGTATGTGGGAACGCGCCCCGCCGAGGTGTGCGGCTGGGAAAGATAGCCCATTAAAGACAGCTCGTTCATCTCGCTTCTAAGGGTCGCGGAGCTGACGGAAAAATCAAAATCATCGGTGAGCGCCTTAGAGCCGACGGGTTCGCCGGTAAGCACATAATGCCGCACGACCGCCCGGAGAAGCAGCATTTTCCGCGGCGTCATTTCCAAAACGGACACCCCCTCTTTTTTAAGTTACAAGTTGCAAGCTGCCAATTATAGAATTGTCCACGGGACAATAAATTATAAATTTGTCGCGCAACAATACTTTATTTGCAATTTGCAATTTGATTGCGGGCAAAGTTCGCGTTAGCACTCCTCAGCCTCGAGTGCCAACGATAATTTACCACTGCCGGGAAGCATTGTCAAGTAGGTAATTGTGAATCTTTTGTGAATCTTTTTGACTTTTACTGACCATTGAAGATGGAATTAGTCCCGCCCGCCTGCTGTGCCTGAAAGCAACCAATAATCCATGCCGAAAACAGAGCTGAAGCATGAAACGGTCAACGTAGTAGCCCCTGAGAACACGTTGCAAAACACAACCGCAGAATAAAGGAAGCAGGAATTTCATTGGGCAAACGAGATAGAATATATCTACGGTAAGAACCATAAGAAAATTCATCTCAATGTTGTGACATGCCGTGAGGAATGGACCGAAATGCACCTACACAGCGACGAGAAGCCCAAAGCCATGGTTTGTGAATATGCGTGGTTGTCATCGATGGGAGTTTCCGAAAAAAACGTTTTCCACCTTTGCAACGACATCGCCCGCAAGAGATGGCGCATCGAAAACAATTTTCTTGTGTTAAAGCATCAGGGATATGCGTACAGCCATTGTTTTTCTTACGATTGGAATGCGATGCGAGGCTTCCACAGCTTGATGAAATTTGCAC
>JAISRF010000179.1 GCA_031273775.1 Oscillospiraceae bacterium | reverse complement strand
GACCGCGAAAGGTGTTACCGTAATTCAAAACGCGGCGCGGGAACCTGAAATAGCCGATTTAGCCGATTTTTTGAACGCCGCCGGAGCAAAAATCCGGGGAGCGGGGGAGCGGGTTATCGTCGTGGAGGGCGTGGAACGACTTTTTGGAACGGAGCATACCGTCATTCCCGACCGGATAACCGCCTCGACCTATATGGCGGCCGGTGCGGTGACAGGCGGCAAGGTTACTCTTTTGGGCGTTTTGCCGGCGCATTTGAAGCCTGTATTTCCCGCGTTTTTGAAAGCGGGGTGCGATATTGCCCTTTGTGGAAACGAGCTGACCGTTACGCCGCCGGCAAAGCTTAGGCCGGTAGGAGACGTTGTGACCGATTATTATCCAGGATTCCCAACCGATTCCCAGCCGCCCGTTTTGGCGATGGCGGCACTTGCCGTGGGCAGTTCCGAGTTCACGGAGAATATCTTTGAAAAGCGCCTTAATCACACCCAAGAGCTGATAAAGATGGGCGCGGATATAAAGGTTACGAAAAACATGGCAAGGATTAACGGCGTGGGGCGGCTTTGTGGCTGTCCGGTGAAAGCCGAAGACCTGCGCGGCGGCGCGGCGCTGATTGTAGCCGCGCTGGCGGCTCAGGGTGAAACACAAATCGGTGGGATGGAGTATATCCTGCGCGGTTATGAGGACATTGAACTGAGCCTTGGCCATTTGGGTGCGAATATTTGGCTAAAAGAATCTAAACTGGAGGAGGAAAAAGCAGTTGGAAGCAAATAACGACAGGCAATACTACGGTAAGGCGGCGGCACGGCGAAAAGTCAGACGCCGCCGGCATGGCTCGCCCGTGTTGTTTTATATTACGCTGGCGATTATGCTCGCCGCGACTTTGGCAGTGCTTTCGGTTACGGTTTTCTGGAGCGCCACTGCGATCACAGTTACCGGCTTGGCTCCCTATTCCCCGGATGAAATCAGTGCGGTTGCGGGCGTGAAAATCTCGGACAACCTTCTCCGTGTGGATATAAAGAAGGCGGAAACGGCGGTGCTGGAGACATTCCCGTACATCGAAAGCGTGTCGGTCAACCGCGAATTTCCCTCTGTCATATCCATTCAGGTCACCCCCGCCCGCCCCGCGTATCAGCTGGAAGGTGAAAAAGGGGTTGTGCTGGTGAGTGAAAACGGACGCGTACTGGAAACCGCAGCCGGGCAAAGCGGGGATCTCCCGTTAATAATGGGAGTCGCGGCGGTTAATCCCGTACCCTGCAAGCAACTTGAAGTAGCCGATTCCGAAATCGGAGCGTTGGCGCGGTACATAATGAGCGAACTGATCGGAAATGATTATAAAAATGTAGATTGGCTTGACGTTTCGCTGATTTACGACATCCGCGTAAAGGTTGAAGGACGGCTTCTTTTGAAAGTGGGTTCCTCCGCAGATTTGCCATACAAGCTGGCCTACGCAAAACGGGTTATAGACTTAAAAATTGAGCCGGATGCTGTAGGCGTGCTGGATTTAAGCTGGATTACCTCGCAAAAAAGCGATGTTTATTTCCGTCGTCAGCCCATAGACTGAGTTCAGAGGAACTCAAGTTGACCGTTAATAGTATGTTTTCTTTGTGCTTTCTTTGTGCTTTCAAGTCTGCCAAACATTTGAGCGAGATTTGAGTAAAAATGTTAAAAAATGCCAAAATACAAATACACGAAAAAAACAGTTGAATCTTTTGGTTTTGTGTGGTACACTGTCTTAAATAGACGAGACTGCCTTTACATAGTCAATCGTTATGTTTAATAATTTATTTTTCAATTCTCAATTGGGCTCCGCGGAGCTCGTTAGTATGTTGGAGGGAAACCATAATGCCATTTGAGTTGTCACAAGAAATTTCTGATGTAGTGCAGATTAAGGTTATCGGCGTGGGCGGCGGCGGTGGAAATGCCATCAACCGCATGGTAAAAGCCGGAGTTGGGTGTGTGGAGTTTATTGCCGTTAACACGGACAAGTCCGCGCTGTATCTGTCGCAGGCGTCCAACAAAATCCAGATTGGCGAAAAATTAACCCGCGGGCAGGGAGCGGGAGCCAAGCCCGAAACCGGTCAGCGCGCCGCGGAGGAATCCAAGGACGAAATCACCAACGCCATCAAGGGCACAGACATGGTGTTCATTACGGCGGGTATGGGTGGCGGAACGGGAACCGGAGCCGCTCCCGTGGTGGCGCAGATTGCCAAAGATATGGGCATTCTGACGGTCGGCGTGGTGACCAAGCCCTTTGCCTTTGAGGGAAAACGCCGCATGGAGCAGGCGGAAATCGGCATTGCTCAGCTTCGCGAACATGTGGACAGTCTGGTAGTCATCCCCAACGAGCGGCTCAAATTAGTCAGCGAACAGAAAATCACGCTTATTAACGCGTTCGAGGTCGCGGACGATGTGCTTCGCCAGGGAATTCAAAGTATATCCGAGTTGATTATGATGCCGTCGATGGTCAATTTGGACTTTGCCGACGTGGCGGCTGTCATGAAGGACAGCGGTTACGCGCACATGGGCGTTGGACATGCCACAGGTCGCGACAAAGCGGAGGCCGCCGCGAACATGGCCATTACCAGCCCGCTGATTGAAACCAGCATGAACGGCGCGCGCGGCGTGATTATCAATATCACCGGTTCGCCGGATATCGGGCTGGAAGAGGTGGAAACCGCTTCGTCCATTGTGGCGGAAAAGGCACATGGTGACGCAAATATCATCTGGGGCGCGTCCATCAACGATGACATGGAAGACGAGTTGCGGGTGACCGTTATCGCTACCGGCGCGAACAGCGCTCAGGGCGAGTTCGTACCCAAGAAGGCGGCAACCGCAGTGAAAGGCGACGGCAGTGACGACACGCTTTCCTCCAGTGAGGGAAATAGTGACGAGGACGCCGCCGGCGACAGCGATTTCTATGATATTATGAAGATTTTTAACCGTTAGGTAATCTCCCGTCCCGTTGAAATTTTTTCGTATTTCTGATAACATTTATTTCGCCGCGTGTAAGAACCTGCATTCACCACCGGACGTGGCCGTCTTTTCGGGTTATATCCCGCTCGGACAGCGTCCGCTTTCCTTGAAATGCGAGAGCATTTCCGCGAAAAGTATCCTTGCCTGACGAAATCGTGATTAGCAAGTTGCTTAAAGAGGGTTAGCAACCTCATCGTGGGCCATTAGCTCAATGGTCAGAGCCCCCGGCTCATAACCGGTCTGTTCCAGGTTCGAGTCCTGGATGGCCCACCAGAAAACGCTGTAAACTCAAGGGTTTGCGGCGTTTTCCATTTTCCTCGCCGCCTATTTATGAGGTTCCCCTGATAGTCGTTTTTCTTGTTTGGTGCTGAACTGTAAAGTGAACAGTCACATTTGAAAGACGAAGTGCAACATTGGCAAACGAAGTGCAAGTTTGCAAAGTCAAATGCACGATTTGTAAATGAAACGCAACATTTGAAAATCA
>JAISRF010000155.1 GCA_031273775.1 Oscillospiraceae bacterium | reverse complement strand
GGCGAAGGTGAAATTGTTTTTAAAGATGGCAGCCGATATCAGGGCAGTCTTGCCGGCGGGCGTTTTCAGGGAGACGGTGTATTCACCTCGGCGTCCGGCTGGCGGTATGAGGGCTATTTTGATACCGGCGCCTTGTCCGGTGAAGGGGTCATCACCACCGAAAACGGCGATACGCTGTTTCGCGGCCCAGACGAGGTATTCCGCTTTCTTTCGGCGGAGGGCTGGGAGTATGTGGGCGCGGCGAATGAGCGTGGGCAAACGGGACAGGGCCGTTTTACCTTTGCGGACGGCTCCGTGTATGAAGGGAAATTCGTTTTCGGGTTTGCCGAGGGACTGGGGTTATATACAACGGCCGACGGACGCAAAATTTATGAGGGCGGCTTCAAAGCCGGCCTGTTTGACGGACAGGGCGTGTATGAAGCGCCGGACGGAAATTTGGGTTATACCGGCGGATTTCAATCCGGGATTTTCGCCGGACAGGGAACGCTTTCGGAAAGAGGCGCCGTGCGGTATATAGGCGAATTCAAGGCCGGGCATCCGGAAGGGCGCGGTGTATATTACAGTCCTGACGGGTGGAGTTATACAGGTTTTTTCAAAGCCGGCCTGTTTGACGGAGAAGGTACCATCAAAGAAAAAAACGGGCAGTCGTTTTCCGGACTGTGGGAAAAAGGAACGCAGATAAAGAATGGTTAAAATGTTGTCTTTGGAAAGCGCTGAGCGCGAATCGCGGCCGCCGGCGGGCTTTCATCGTCCCGGGAAAGGAATCAAGTGGTTCAGCACGATTCGGATTTTGGGGCTTTTGTTAGTATTGGTTTATCATTTTTTTAAAGATTTACTGCCTGGCGGATTTATTGGCGTGGATGTTTTTTTTACCTTTTCCGGTTACCTGATTACCGCGCTGATTATTGAGGAATTCCAGAAAAGCGGGCGCTTTAGGATATTCGCCTTTTACAAACGCCGTTTTTTGCGGATTTTTCCCCCGTTGTTGCTGTCGGTTTTGCTTTGTTTACCATTTGCGCTGCTTATTTCGCCTGATTTCACCACTGGAATTGTCAAACAAATTTCCGCCGCACTGGGTTTTTCGGCCAATTACTTTGAAATCTTAACCGGCGGTTCTTATGAAGCCCAACTGCTGCCTCACTTGTTTATTCACACATGGTCGCTGGCAGTTGAAGCTCATTTTTATGTGTTATGGGGACTGTTCGGCACGCTGTCCGCGTTGATTTTTGGACACATTTATAAAAATCGCCCCAAGGCCGCGGGTTCTGCACTGAAATGCTTTGTATTTGCCGGTTCCGTTCTCCTTGCCTGTTTTTCCTGGTTAGGAATGCAAACGGCGTATGACGCCGCTTCGGGCGACCCGTCGGTAGCCTATATGAGCACCGTTACCCACGGATTTCCCTTTTTCATCGGGGCGGCAGCGGGCGCGGTTTTTGGTCTCGGCCGCCCGGCAAAAAAAGTACGGAAGATTCTGCGAACCAAGTGGTTCGGGACGGTTTCGATTGCCGTGATGGGGTTTACCATAGCGGCGTTGGCGATGCTGGCTCGTACGCTGACCTTTCTCGACCCGACCACATACCGGTACGGTTTTTTGGCGGCCTCACTCTTGACTGCGCTGATGATTTTCGCGGCTCGCGCGCTTCATGAATCGACGCCCGGACGAGTAAATGAACCGAAACCGTTGAGCGCGCTGTCCAGTCTGTCTTATTGCGTTTATCTGTTTCATTGGCCGCTGTACATAGTCTTTTCCGCTGTGATTGCGAACAATTTAGTTGCCTCGGGTATCACGTTTTTGCTGTCGCTTTTGTTCTCCTCGCTTGTGTTTTACGGGATTGATCCAATCATTCAGAGAAGATGCCGGCTGTTTAACCGGGAAAATCGGAAAATGCGAACCATTGCCTTTGTGCTGTCTTTGCCTTTACTGTTTGCGCTTGTTTTGGGCGCGGTGGTTATACGGCGCGCGCCGGATGTCAGTTCGTTGGAATTACAGTTGTCCACCGGGTATCTTTATCAAGACGTGGACGAAATCAAACGTCTTAAACACATGTTTGAAGCGGTCACCAATCAGCCGCTGGTCATACCGGAGAGCTTGTTCCCCATTGGTAGCCTAAAAAAAGGGACACCGGAATCTGCCGTGCAGGCAGTGATACCGCAAAATCCAGTCATTCCCGCTCAAAAGCCGTCTGTTACGCCAAATGGGCTGTTGGTCGGCGTGTCGGTGGTAGGGGACTCTGTCTGTCTCGGCGCGCGAAAAAGTTTGATCGACCATATTCCCAACTGCGCGGTAGATGCGCTGGGTTCCCGCCCGCTGGATGCGGGGTATGACGTTTTGATGAAGTGGAAACAGGAAGGAACCCTGAGGGAAACGGTGATTGTGGCGCTTGGAACCAACCGGTGCGTCGGCTGGAAAACCAAAATCGACCAAATAATTGATGACCTTCCGTCCGGTTGCCGTCTGATTTTTGTCACGCCGTATGACGGACGCATGACTGAAAACTGGACTTCCTACCATACGGTTCTTTATGAGCGACTCCTACCGGAACAGTACCCCTTTGTCACGGTGGCCGACTGGTACGAAATCATCAGCACGCAAACCCATTTGATGGCCTCGGATAAGATTCATATCGGTGGAGCGACCGAGGCAATCAAGGTTTACACCGACATGCTGATTGCCGCAATCAACGAAGCGGCGCAAAAGCCCGCCAAAGAGCAGGAAATACAAAATTAACAGCCCGCGTTCAATACTTTTTCTTAACCGCCTGTAAAACCGTGTTCGCCACATGCGCCGCCACGTTTGCGCCCGCTCCGCTGTGTTCCGCGACCACAATAAACGCGTAGGGGCGGTCGGAGTCGTCCATAAAGCCCACGAACAGGGAATGATCCATGGTACCCTCTACGGTTTCGGCGGTGCCGGTTTTTGCGCACAGGTTCAAGCCGGGGAAGTTGCTTTCGCCGTACTTTTCCTTCACGTTATCCCTCATCATGTCTTTGATTAAATCGGCGGTTTTAGCGGACATGACGCGTTTGCTTAGTCCCGCGCTCACGTGCTGGGGCAGGCCGTAGGGCGTTTCTATGCTTTTGACAATGTGAGCGGGCTTTTCCACACCGGCGTTTGCGATAGAGGCTACAAATGTTAAAT
>JAISRF010000083.1 GCA_031273775.1 Oscillospiraceae bacterium | reverse complement strand
CCTCGGCCCCGTTAAAAAAAATACATTTGGCATCGCTTAGCGTTTTCTCTAACGTCCTGCGCAAAAAACCGGGATAGTCAGCGGAAATCCTGCATCCGCCCACCGCGTCCGCATGATTGCCGTAATTCACCAATACCAGGCTCTCAGCACCCTCACGGTCAAAACGCAACACATTCACACTTTCGTCCATCTCACCGATAGGTTCAAGGATATCAGGGTTATTCACGCCCGGGTTGGTTCTGACGCTTCCGTCTTTCATTCGAAAGCGCCGGGAAAAAGTAATGCGCGGCGCCTGACTTACCGCCCAGCCCATTTTAGCGGGCTTCAAATCCTCCAGCGCAAACTGAGCCGCGTCAGCCATTTTGCGGTATACAGCTCTGTAGTATTCCTGTTCCAGCTCATTTTCAGAATTCTTGTTCAAAAAAGGACCGGTATGAATATGCGTTGCGTGAAGGTAAATCGCCTCCCGATGAACTCCCGTAACCTCAGATATATGATTTCGGTAGTCCGCGGCGATCTCTCTGGTAATGCCTTCGTGGTCAATGCTCAACAATACGGCTTCTTCTTCCCCGCAAGACAACGCCAAGGCATTGATTTCCAGTTCATCAAGTACTCCTTCGGCAAAACGCGGCTTGAAATATCCGGGCATCCCGATTTCCACCATCGGCGTTACGTTAACGCGGCTGAATCCCGCAAATAATTTGTTCACCAAAAAACCTCCATTTGTGTTTTTGTTTAATTGTTAATGCATTTCTTTTTATTTGCGTTTAACGTTCTAATCGGATTATATCATAACCAAATTGCCGTGTCAATGCTTTTTTACGTGTTAAATTTGTTAAAAAATTGACAAACCGCGCTGTACGATAAATTTAATCACAAAATTATTTTTGGAAATCGGGGCATGAATCTTGCGTTTTTCCGTGGAATATGCTACACTGTCAAGGTGACCTCTGAAGATCCGTTCCGAGGCTGTCTCAAACATGAGAGGAGAAAGGTGTAAATGGCATGGTTTTCCAATTGGTGGGCGACGCTTTCGACGTTTCAGCAAATTTTCGCCGCAATGGCCATACCCGCTTCTGTGGTACTGATGATTCAGATGGTGTTTTTGTTTATTGGGCTGGGAAGTCACGGGGGCGACCTGTCCCACGGCCACGATTTTGATAATGATTTTGACCACGACGCCGCGCCGGATCACGATTTTTCCGCGCACGACCACGAATCCGGTGGCAACGATTACGGTCACGACGGTCTGCGCCTGTTGACAGTGCGGGGCATTGTGGCGTTTTTTGCCGTTGGCGGATGGTCGGGCGTCGCGCTTCTGGACAGCGGGGCGGCACCGTCGCTCGCCGTGGGACTTGCGGTTTTGATTGGCATTGCCATGATGCTGATTGTGGCGCTCATTATGATGTTCGCCGTCCGATTGCAGGAAAACGGCAATCTTCAATATGAAAACGCCGTGGGATTGAACGCCACGGTCTACATCACCATTCCGCCCGCGCAGAGCGGCAGAGGTAAAATCAACCTGAATTTGCAGGAACAGTTTATTGAAGCCGACGCCGTGACCGACGCAGCAATCCCAATCAAGCCCGGCAGGCAGGTAAAAATCGCCGCCGCGCTGGACGAAAACACGTTTTTGGTCAGCTCTGTGGAGAGTTGAATTCCGCGTTATAAAAAATTTTAAGGGAGCTGTTTCACCATGCCGGATACCGCCGTAATCGCCATTGTCGCCGCAGTCATCGTTTTGTTTTCTCTTTTGCTTGTGTTCCTTTCCCGCTACAAAAAGTGTCCATCGGACAAAATCATGGTTATCTACGGTAAGGTCGGTTCAAATAAGGACGGCACCGCCCGTTCCGCCAAATGTATTCACGGCGGCGCGTCTTTTATCATGCCCGTCGTTCAGGCCAGCGAATTTTTGGATTTGACCCCAATGTCCATAAATGTAGATTTGCGGAATGCCCTGTCTCACCAAAATATTCGCGTGGACGTTCCTTCCCGGTTTACAGTCGGTATCTCCACCGAATCGGGTGTGATGCAAAACGCCGCCGAGCGTTTGCTGGGTCAGTCCATGCCGGCCATTCAGGAACTGGCAAAGGATATTATTTTCGGTCAGCTCCGTCTGGTCATTGCCACCATGGACATTGAGGAGATCAACACCGACCGCGACAAATTTCTTGAAGCCGTATCTTACAACGTGGAAACCGAGCTGAAAAAGATTGGGTTGCGTCTGATTAACGTGAACGTGACCGATATTACCGACGAATCGGGCTATATTGAGGCTCTGGGTAAGGAAGCCGCCGCCAAGGCTATCAACGACGCGAAAAAGACGGTCGCCGAAAAAAACCGCGACGGTTCCATCGGCGAAGCCAACGCGATGCAGGATCAGAGGGTTCAGGTGTCCACCGCCAATGCGTCCGCCGTCAGCGGCGAAAACGAGGCGAAAGCCGCCATTGCGCAATCGGACGCCACACGGCGTGAAAGGGAAGCTGAAGCCCTGCGCCGCGCGACGGTAGCGGAAAAAATCGCCGCCGCCAAAGCGCTGGAAGAAGCCTACGCCGCCGAGCAAGAAGCGGAAAACGCCCGCGCCGCCCGCGATGCCGCCACCCAGCAGGCAGACATTATCGTCAAGACAAAAATCCAAAAAGAGCAATTGGAATTGCAGGCGGAGGCCGACGCCGAGCAGAAACGCCGACGTGCCAGGGGCGAAGCGGACGCCATTTACGCCACCATGGAAGCGCAAGCCCGCGGTATGCAGGAAATTCTGGCTCGTCAGGCCGCCGGTTTCACAAAGATTGTGGAATCCGCCGGAGGCGATGCCAACGCCGCCGTGCAATTAATGCTGGTGGACAAAATTGAGAACCTGATTAAAATTCAGGTCGAAGCAATCAAAAACGTGCAGTTTGATAAAATCACCGTGTGGGATTCCATGGGCGGTGATGGCAATTCTCCCACCACGGCCAATTTTCTCTCCGGTTTACTAAAATCGGTGCCGCCGCTGGCCGATACCTTCAAAATGGCGGGCATGCAAATCCCGGCTTTTTTAGGGAAAGATATTGAGGAGAAAACGGACGCGCGCATTGCTGATTCGGCGGATAAAGAGGGCGCCGTGAATATTTCGGGCAAAAACGTTAAATAGGCACAATTTGAAAACTAAGGAAGTTGTTATTATCACCGTGTACACACCGGAACCTCCGGAAATTATTACACTCCCGAACAAGCTTCGTCTCGTGTTTGAAGAATCGCCAACTGCCAGAAGTGCCGCAATCAACATATATATTGGCAGTGGTTCCCGGTATGAAACCCCGGAAACCGCCGGTGCTTCGCATTTTCTGGAACATATGCTGTTCAAAGGCACGATGGGGCGTACCGCGTTGCAAATTGCCCAGCAGATGGACGAAATCGGCGGGCAGATTAATGCCTACACCGCTAAGGAGTACACCTGCATGTACGGTCAGGCGCTGACGGAGCACACGCAAAGAGCCTTTGGGATTATGCTGGATATGTTGCTGTGTTCCCGGCTGGATTCCTCCGAACTGGAGACCGAAAAAGGCGTAATTTTAGAAGAAATCGGCATGGTCAACGACACGCCGGAGGAACTCTGCGCGGATAAATTATACGAAACGGTGTGGCCGGACTCTATGCTCGGCGGCAATATTTTAGGCACTGTAAAAACGGTCAAGTCCATAACCCCGGCGGTCTTACGTCGCCATATGGAAGCCTATTACACGCCAAAACATACGGTCATTTCCGTCTGTGGGCGGTTCGATCGGGTCGCTTTGCTCGAAATGGCTGAAAAAGCGTTTGAGGGTAGCCAAGAAGGCGATTCCTTGCCGCCAGACGATTTCGCCGCCTTTAAATATGATAAATCGCTGGTTAAAAAACGCACCGAACAAACCAACCTAATTTTAGCTGTTGAAGGTTTTCCCATCAACGATGACCGCCGGTTCAGCCTCGCTGTGATTTCCACGGCTTTGGGTGGAGGAAGCTCCTCGCGGTTAAATCAGCGTATCCGTGAGGAATTGGGGTTGGCTTATTCCGTTTATACCTTTAACGCATCGCACATGGGCGCGGGGGTGTTTGGGGTGTCCGCGGGAGTGGCACACCATAACCGCCAACGCGCGATGGATGAAATTTTGGCGATTGTTACGGATACTCGGAAGGGTCTTCATCAAAGTGAATTCTTGCGGGCAAAAGCGCAAATCAAGTCCGGTTTGGTCATGAGCTACGAACAAAGCGCGTCCCGAGCGGCGTTTTCCGGGCGGGGGCTTTTGCTGGAAAACAAAATCACTTCCGAGGATGAATTGTTGGAACGGCTTGACAGGTTGACCCTTGAACAGGTGAACGAAACCGCCAATCGGCTGTTGAATTTTGAAAAATACGCCCTGTCTGTGGTGGGGAAGGTATAATTCAGGTCACAGATATATTTCAGCTTTTATTACACTGCTTTTGCATAATACGTCAAAATCTGCAAACGCTTTTAAGACAGAATGGAAAATCTTAATTCGTTCGCTTGCGGACGCAATCATTTTCAATTCCGGCTTGTCCGGGAGGGGGGGGCTTCCGCGTGATTACGGTGGTGCTGTTCGGTGAGGACGACGGGCTGAAGATTGGCGGTCAGTTAAGAAGCGCGCTTTCAAAAAACGGCGGGGTTGTCCATATTTATGACGGCGGTCTGTTTTCTCATGGCTGTGACCGATTTTTACTTTATGAAACGGTTGTCCCCCCTGTGCTCGAAACGGAAAACGGCGTCATTATTTTCAAAAACCGCCTGCCGGACTGTTCCGATTTTTCCATTCCAACCTCTTTCACCGCCGTGGTCGGCTCTGAAAATTCCGCGGCATTGCGTCTTTTAAAAAACAGCGGAATCAACACCATTTCCTGCGGAATGTCCGCCTGTGACACGTTAAGCCTTTCCAGCATTGATGAACATTCCGGCGCGGTAAGCCTGCAACGTACGGTTAAAACAGTCGCGGGGCAGGAGTTGTTGCCACGTGAAATTCCGGTGCGGCTTGTAGAGCCGCTGGACGAATACGCAATCCTTGCAGCGTGCGCCGTGGTACTGCTTTATTCCGAAGAAACCGACCTGATACAATTTTAATGAATTAAAATATAGCAAGTCTTCCAATCATTATTTCATTGACTTTTTCACTTTTTCTTGTATAATGATAAAGGTGAAAGTTTGAATTACACCGTTGCACGCGGCAGTGTATCTTTGTGGAATCACCTTAATGGATCGGATATTTCACCCGAAGAGAATAAAAAGGGAGGCGCGGTGGTTGGCAGAAACAGTTAACAAAACAATCAGCACCAACCGCAAGGCCTTTCATGATTATTTTGTGGTAGAAAGCATGGAAGCCGGAATTGAGTTGTGCGGTACGGAGGTGAAATCAATCAGAGCCGGTGGCGTGAACCTAAAGGATTCGTGGTGCGACGTGGAGCACGGCGAACTGATTGCGAATGGAATGCACATCAGCCCCTACGAGAAGGGCAACATTTTTAACCGCGAGCCCATGCGGAAACGCCGTTTGTTGATGCACCGCCGCGAGATTATACGGCTGTTCGGAATGGTAAAACAGGATGGTCTGACGTTAATCCCGCTTTCGCTTTATTTCAAAGGTTCACGGGTGAAGGTGCAGGTTGGGTTATGCAAGGGCAAAAAACTGTATGACAAGCGCGAATCGGCGGCGAAACGAGACGCCGAGCGTGAGATGGACAGAACGATGAAAGAAAGGCGTATATAAAAATGATTTATAAAACGTTAAAGCTCCGCGATTTTTTCGATTCTCGGTACATAGGAGATGATGCTACACTTACCGTTTATTCGTTAAACGTGTCCAGGGGAATCGAACCTGAACGCAAATTTCAAACCGTGTTGGTATGCCCAGGCGGCGGGTATGGTGGAATCTCGGACAGAGAGGCGGAACCGGTCGCCCTTGCCTTTGTGAACGCGGGTTTTGCCGCTGCCGTCCTGCGCTACTCTTGCGCGCCATCGCGTTACCCCACACAGTTTATGGAAGCATCCGCGGCCATGGCCGTTTTGCGTCGTAGCACCGACTGGCATATGGATCCCGGTAAAATCTCCGTGTGCGGCTTTTCGGCGGGCGGACACTTGGCGGCGACACTAGGAACGCTTTGGAATGAGCCGGTCGTTATGGGCGAGTTGGGGCTAGAAAAGGGCGAAAACCGCCCCTTTACCATGATTTTGTGCTACCCGGTCATCACCTCCGGGGATAAGGCGCACAGGGGAACCTTTATCAACCTGCTGGGCGAAAATCCGGAGTCGGCTTTACTCAATAAATTATCGCTTGAAAATTCCGTAACTGCGGACACCGCGCCAGCTTTCATCTGGCACACAGGCGACGATGGCGGCGTGCCGGTTGAAAATTCGCTTTATATGGCGGCGGCGCTGCGTAAAGCCGGTGTCCCGTTTGAGTTACACGTTTATAAGTCTGGTGTGCACGGGCTTTCGCTCTGCGACAAACGTACTGCCGATTCGGGCATTCAGGCACATTTGAATCCGCACGCCGGAACATGGTTTTCGCTGGCGGCGGAGTGGCTGAACAGTTTTTGACCGCAAATGAAATGTAAAAATGGAGGTGTTCTGTGCGCGATTAAAAAAACAAAATAATTCTTAACTCTCAACTGCGCTCCGCGGAGCGCGTCATGGGGGCGTAAAGGTTTCGACGGGGATTTTGAACCATGAACAGCGAGCAGCGGCGCGGGACCGCTTTATAAATGCCGCAATTTTATAAATTAAACAACAACAATAACGTTGCACTCGCTGCTTAATTAAGCAGCCGTCCTGCCGGTGAGCACCGCGGCTCCGGTTTGGGCGTCACACAGCGGTGAACGTGAACTCCGCCTTGCTCCGAGCGGGGTCATGACCTTGGGGCTACCGAAACTGCAAGCCTGTTAACCGGCGTGTGGAAACAGACAACAGTTGTTTTCTGTTAGGGGAATCGTAAAAGATTAACTACGCTCGTAGAAATTTATGGGAATGAGTTTTCGGACGCGGGTTCAACTCCCGCCGCCTCCACCACGGTAATAACCCTAAATTGATAAACTTCGGTTTGCCAGTTTAGGGTTTTACTTATGCCCTGAAAACGGCGGTATATCAAGGAAAACCGTGCATACACCGTTAAATGATAGGCTTGTATCTATGCCTACCAAACGGCTGAAAAAGAGAAAAATCCGAAAATCACCTGAAAACAGGGGTATCTTTTAACGGGATAAGGGGGGTATGCAAAAAGGCGTTAAATCTTTGAACTGAAGCATAAAAAAAACAGCCCGCCATCCAGCGAGCCATTCTTGTGCGATATTCTCATCCAACCACGCTGCTCCCGTCCAAAAAGAGAAATGTCAGCGTTCCGCCCAGTTCCACGGTCATGCGGTCGATGGCGGTGATGAACACTTTTTCATCGAAATCAGTGAGTGAATCAGGGCTTTTTTCAAGGTTTCGGATGTAGCTTTCCAGAATCCGCGCCTTGTGCTGGCGGCGGCGTTTTTCTTCGGTCAACTCTGTAATGCGGGCAAGAACCGTCCGCACACGCTCCAAGTACCCGTCGTTGCGTTCATTCCATTCAGCTTGGTTTTGCTGTGTGTGGGCGTTTTCGTAGATGGCTTTGCGCGAAAGTTCCCGCGCCACCTCAACCTCGCGCTCCAATTCCGCAATCTCGGCGGTAATGTTTTTGTAGTTGCAAAGCAGTTCTTTTGCTGTGCGGCAGTCGGAGATAAGGTTTTCACGGTTGTCCGCCATGCCATTCCAGACCGCTAAGAACCTTGCCTTGATGTCATCTTCGGTGAGAGTGGGCGTTTGGCATCCCTTGCCGGGATTGCCGAGCCGCTTGTATTTATCGTTGCACTGCCAGACCTCACGGCGGCGGGATTTGTCGTCTTTGTAACTGCCCCACACTTTTTTGCCGTAGAAACCGCCGCAAGAGCCGCAAACCAGCCGCGTGGCAAACGGGCTGTGGCAGCTCAGCGATCTGCCGAGGGTGCTGCGGCGCGCCAGTTCGGCTTGAACCGTCTCCCACTCATCCACCGATATAATGGCAGGGTGGCTTCCTTCAACCCAAAATTGAGGAATCTCGCCTTCGTTTTTCTTGCGGGCTTTGGTGAGGTAATTGGTCGTGAAGCCCTTTTGGAGCAACATGTCTCCCATATACTTGACATTGCGCAAAATCCCCGCGATGCCAGTTTTGCCGATTTTAATACCTTGCGCTTTGCAGTGCTTGGCGATGGCTTCCACGCCAAAACCCTCCAGGTAATCGGCAAAAATCTGCCTGACCCATTCGGCTTCCTTCGGCACAATCGTGGGAATACCGCCCTTCAAACGGTAACCCATCATGCGAAAACCGCTGGGCTTTCCCTGTTCAAAATCCTTGCGAACGCGCCATTTTACATTGTCTGAGCAACTTCGGCTCTCCTCCTGGGCGTACCCTGCGAGAATGGTTAGCATGAGTTTCCCCTCGCAAGAAAGACTGTGTATTCTCTGCTCTTCAAAAAACACATCTACACCCAGTTCTTTAAGTTCACGCACCGTGGCCAGCAGCGTGACGGTGTTGCGCGCAAAGCGAGATATGGATTTTGTAATCACCATATCCACAAGCCCGGCCCGGCAATCTGTAAGCAGCCGCTGGAATTCCGGGCGGCTTTCCTTGGTGCCTGTCTCGGCCGCCTCTGCGAACACGCCACAGTAGTTCCAGTCGGGGCGGCTTTGAATCAACGCGCTGTAGGCGCTGACCTGCGCCGCCAAACTATGCAGCATCTCATCTTTGCCGCAGGACACCCGCGCATAGGCCGCCACATTTTGACGTTTTGGCAGCGGCGTAATAGGCGCTACATCCTTGATAATCATAGGGTTCGACCTCCTTTCGGTCATCCTATTTATCACTCTGAATCGATAATAAGTCAACGGGTGTTTCGCCATTTTCAAAGAATATGCTTGTAGAATTAATGCTGTATTTTTCGGCCGTATTTGTGCTTATTATGCGGAAATCATCCGCCGTGATAATACCCGTTTCCAGCCACTTCCTAAAGATGGCGATAGCAGCTTTGTAGTGCATGACGGCTTCCTGCTTGGTCATTTCGCCACCGCCTTGCTTTTGCCGTAGCATTTGCGGGAGCAGAATTTTCGGTTAGTGCCGGTAAGTGCAAAAAACGATTTGCCACATACGGCACAGATAATTTCCACTGTAGCCAGCCCACCGCGTTTTTCGGGATGGGCTGCCCACCATTTGCTTCGGCAAGAGTCATTACAAAAGCGGCGATTTTTGCGGTCGGACAATCCCATGTTTTTGCCGCACTGAGCACAGCGGTCGCCATCGGTATTGCTGCCGCCCAGATTGTTGCGACGGCAAAAAGATTTAACTGTATTTTCCGAAACGCCGAGGGTTTCTGCGATAGCGGCATAGCTCCGTCCTTTTTTGCGCATCTGAACAATGCGGTCTTTTTGTGAACTGGTCATGATGCAGACCCCCCCTTCACAGGTAGGTCATGGCAGAATGAAAATGTAAGGGGCAGCGGACAAAAAAATAACCCCACCCTCTGAGATTACTCTCAAAAGGTGGGGTTCTGATAGTTATGGGATGACAGGGCTACACGCGCTTGGTATAGTCCAGCGAAATCCAGCCCGCGCCGGATTTGAGCTTGCCCCAGCCGCTTTGTTCCTCCACAATGGTGTAGGTGCCTTTATCCTTGATGTCGCCCATATCGGCATAGTTAGTTCCGGGGCCTTTGCGGATGTTCAGCACATCGGCGGTGACTTTGACCAGATAGGGTGAAAAAGTAGTCGGTGTTGGCGTGGGAGCAGGAGCAGAGTCCCCAACAACAATCAGAAATTTCGTGTTGACCGGGCTTTGGATGTCGTTTGTCCCGGCTGCGTTTTTGCCGAGAACGGCACGGTCTTTGGATAGCGAGGACACAATCCAGCTGTCCTTTTTCACCCACGCCGGGATTGCTTTGCCGTCATAATAAGTGGCATTATCGACAATCTTGACTGTATCGCCTTTTTTGATGACGGTGGTTGCGGGCGGTGTTACAGGTGTTGGCACAGGCGCAGGGGCTGGCGCAGGAGTTGAGCCATCCAGCAGCTTTTTTACGTCGGCGCGAAAGGTGTCCATGGATTTTCCGTGCTTGGGCATCCAGTTCTTGGGGTCGCCATGGTTGCTGGCGATGCCGCGCTGATAGCCCTCATAATGACCGATGATGACGCCATCTTTCATAGGGTCAAGCCCGAACTCGCGGCAGAGATGGGCGAAAAGCTCGGTGGCTTCTTTGTAAACGGCGGCGAAATATGCGGGGTCGGTCAAGCCGTCCTCGCACATCTCCACGCCGATGTGGGTATCGTTCACGCTGCCCTTCGCGCCGCTGCCCCCGTGCCAGCCGCGGTGATTCCACGGCAGGGTCTGGTAGGTGGCAATCGTGCCGTCAGCCAGCTTTCCAAAAAAGCCGTGGACGCAGACCTGTCTCCCGTCGGGGTTGCCCGTATTCCAGTGGTTGTTGTACTGGTTTTTGCCCAGCAAGCCGTCGTCCGGCCCCACATATCGTTTGAGATTGGGGTTGTTAGCCCCGGTCGAATGCAACATCAGACCTTTGACGGCGATGGTGCGGCCCGCTTTGTAGCAGGCGTTTTGGGTGAAGATGAGTTTCTTAAGATTCATTGTCGTTGCCCTCCTGATTAGATTTTTGGGATGTGCCGGGGTAGGCTTGCTGTTGCGCAGGCGGATTCACCGGCGCAGGCTGCGTGGGGATAGGTGTAGGGTCAGCGGGAGTAAGTTCAGCGGATTTTCCGTGCAGCTGTGCCAGTATGTTTTTTAGCTGATCAGGTACGGGCAGACCGATGGCTGTTGCGTTTTCCAGCAAGGAGATGCCCTCATTGGCGAGGTAGAAAAAGATGACTGCTGTGCGAAGCATGTCGCCGCCGCCCTCCAGCATGTACAGGTCGGCTAAATGACCAATGCCGACCACCACAAAGATGGCGACTTTTTTGGCAATGCCCCTCGCCCCGATGCGGCTGGAGAGATTTTTCTCAACTACCGCGCGAAGCAAGCCCGTGATGTAGTCGGCAATCACAAACGCGATGAGCGCGTAGAGAAAGCTGCCAGCGGGGCTCCCGTCGTCCAGCCCGCCGAGATACCAGCCAAGCAACGCGCCCAGCCCCGTGAACGCCGTGTGCGCCCAGTTCCAGATTGTTTTTAACATGTCGTTTGCCTCCGTTTTTTCGATAAAAATACGCCTGCCGTGTGGCAAGCGTTGTGCGTGATTTTGTGTTGGGCGGCCGTCAAGGCTGCCCTCTTATCCGATTCTTTTCTTTGCGGCTCATGAGTTTTTGACCTCCGTTTCCAGCGCGTCCAGCAGTAAATCCAGCGATTCGGCATCCTTGCCGGACAGCTTCACATCGCTGTTTTCCAGTTCTTCAATCAGAACGGCCAGCTTGTCACGAAGCTCGTCAACATTGATAGATGTGGTTTCGTCCAGTAACGCACCTTTTTCTTGGTGGTACTCGGCGGCGGTCTCCTCAATCAGTGTGTAGGTGCCGCTGTCCTCAATGAGTGCACCGCTGTCGTCCCGCTTGCCGAATTTCTCCAGCAACGCCATTTCATCGCCCTGCAAGTCCTGAATTTTGGCGTAAAGCAGCTTGTTCAGCTTTGTGCGCACACGGCTTGCCCTTGGCTTTAGCTCTGCTTTTTCGAGGAATTCAAGCAGGTCAACCAGTTGATAGTTCTTAATTTTTAGCATTTAATTCCGCTCCTTTGCTTAATTCTTGTTGAACTTCCGCTTGCAATTCTGCGCTGAGTTCGCTGCGAAGCCCTGCCACTGCCATCCGTATCAAGTCGGCAACGGATTCATCTGCGACAATCGGTTCAGCTGTGGATGTAGTCTCCACGCTCAACGGCGCGGCAGCCACCGGGTGCGGCGATACGACATACAGCCGCTCTTCAATGGGCGTCACAACGGGTGTTAGGGGTGTGAGTTTTTCATCCATAATTCCGAATTCCTCCTTCCGAATTCCGCATTATCATGTCGTCCACCAAGTCATGCTTGGGTAGGTTTCCGGGTTGTACCAGCTTGTGGCTTGACCGCTGCTGTTGAAACCGCAGGGCAGCGCGATGGTCTTTCCCGCCAGCTTTTTGCAGATTTCGCGGATAACGCCGAAATCCACCCACTGCCCGTCGTCGCCGAGAATGAGGTTGTTGCCGCCCATGGCAAAGCCCGCTTTGCTGTTCGATGTGCGCATGGCGAAGCAGTTATCGGAGCCAAGCGACCAGTGATGCACCTGCGTGGTGACGACGCTCGAACCCGATCCCACGGCGACGCCGCCTTTGAGGAACACCACATCGTCAAAATGAAAACCCTTCTCCATGCCGTCGGACAATTTGCTGCGGTAATAGGTGAATTTCGTCGTGTAAGCAGAGGCAGACGTTGACTCCTTCCACGCCCAAGTCATGTAGTTGCCGGCGTATTCAAGGTCGAACACCAACCCGCGCCATGACGAGTTGCCTGTAAAGCTATTCGTCCCGATTCGCCCGATTTTCACGTTGTCGCGGGTCAGTTCCAACCCATTGGAGTTGATTTGCGTGGTGAGCGTGCTGCCGCTGTAATAGCTGATGGTTGTGCCGGTGATGCGGTCTGCAGACAATGTTCCTGTGTTGATTTTCGCCGCATCAAGG